>NZ_CATKPT010000018.1:0-86876 GCF_949768125.1 Pseudomonas sp. IT-P253
TAATGCCGATCAGTTAAGCCATAACGCGATCCGTAGCAGCTGGCGAAGCCTGCGTCCGGCTGCGCAGCAGTCGAAAACCCTGAGTGCGCGGTGAATCTGACGCACCGCATTGTCTGACTTTACGACTGCTGCGCAGCCGGACGCAGGCTTCGCCAGCTGCTACGGTTACCACTCACCGGTAGCGGCAGAAAAGCTAGCGGCGTGAGAACCGAAAAGAATGTCCGAAATTACTGGACCAGTTCAAGCTCGCTCCTACACAGGAGGTGTTATTTCAGGAGTTTCAGAAACTCCGCCACCGGCAGCGGCCGACTGTGTAAATACCCTTGGTAAAAATGGCAACCCAGCCCCAGCAAAAACTCAAGCTGCTCAGGCGTCTCAACGCCTTCGGCGATCACTTTCAATTCCAGGCTGCGAGCCATGGCCACGATGGCGCGGATGATCTCTGCATCGTTGGGGTCGGTGGTGGCGTCGCGGATGAACGACTGATCGATTTTCAACGTATCGACCGGTAGGCGCTTGAGGTAGGTCAGAGAGGAATAACCGGTACCGAAGTCGTCCATGGCAAAGCTCACACCGAGTTTTTTCAGCCGGCGCATTTTGCTGATGGTGTCTTCCAGGTTCTGGATGACGATGCCTTCAGTGATTTCCAGTTTCAGCAACGAGCAGGGCAGGCCGTGGCTGACGAGGCTGTATTCGATGCGTTCGACGAAGTCGTTCTGACGGAACTGTCGTGGGCTGATGTTGACGCACAGGCTGAAGTCGAGCGGGTCTATCAAACCCTGCTTCATCAATTGTTTGAATGCCCCGCAGGCTTCATCGACGATCCAGGTGCCAACCTCCAGAATCAGCCCGCTGTCTTCCAGTACCTTGATGAACTCAGTCGGCGATTGCGCGCCGAGCTCCGGATGATTCCAGCGCACCAGCGCTTCGGCGCCGACGATGCGATTGTTACGGGCATCCACCTGAGGTTGGTAATGCACGCGAAATTCGCCCCGTGAAAGCGCCAGGCGCAGGTCGGTTTCCATGCGCAAGCGTTCGCTGGCGGCCTTCTGCATGGTGTTGTGGTACATCTGCGTGGTGTTGCGACCCGAATCCTTGGCCCGGTAGAGGGCGATATCGGCGCGTTTGAGCAGGTCAGTGGGCGTGGAGCCGTGATCGGGAATCAGCGCAATGCCGATGCTTGGCGTCACTTGCAGGCGCTGTCCATCAAGGAACATCGGCTCGGACAGCAGTTCGCGCAAGGTGTCCGCCAGTTCCCGAACTTGTGCGCTGACTTCGTTGCGCGAACCTTCCAGGCCGCTCAGCAGCACGACGAACTCATCACCGCCCAGCCGCGCCACGGTGTCTTCCATGCGCACGCTGGCCTCAAGCCGCGCGGTGATGATTTTCAGTACGGTATCGCCGACCGGATGACCCAGCGAATCATTGATGTGCTTGAAGTGATCAAGGTCGAGAAACATCAAGGCGCCGCGCAGGTTGTGGCGCTTGAGCAGGGCGATCTGCTGGCTCAGGCGATCCATCAGCAATGCGCGGTTGGGCAGGTTGGTCAGTGGGTCGTGGTAGGCCAGGTGGCGGATTTGTGCTTCGGCGTTTTTCAACAGGCTGACGTCTCGTGCGGTCAGCAGCAGGCACGCCGTTTCATTCAGGGTGATGGGTTCAACCGAGACTTCAACGGTCAGGAAGTCGCCGCGTTTATTGCGCCCGAGCATTTCCAGATGATGCACCCGGCCCTTGATCTGTAGCTCGGCCAGCAGCGCCGAGCGTTGTTTCTCTTCGGCCCAGATGCCAACCTGGTACACCGTACGGCCGATCACTTCATCGGCGCGGTAACCCGTCAGGCGGCAGAAGCCGTCGTTGACCTCCAGATAACGCCCGGTGTCGCGCTCGGTGATGGTGATCGCGTCGGGGCTGGAGTGGAACGCCTTGGCGAACTTCTCTTCGCTGGCCTTGAGCGCCGCTTCCGAACGTTGCTGTTGGGTGATGTCGCGCAAGGTAGTGACGATGCACGGTTGATCGCCGACGCTGATCTGACGGCTCGAAATCACGCAGGTCAGGGACTGTCCGTCTTTGTGCTGAACCTGGATCGCGACATTATTCAGGCCCTGTTCGCGGATGACCTGCTCGATCCGTTGCAGGCTTTTCGCCGAGGCATCCCACAGGCCGATTTCGTCGGCGCTATGGCCAATTACATCGGCGGCGCTCCAGCCGAACGTCTGCGTGAAGCTGGAATTGATCTCGATGAACTGGCCCGAGTCCTGACGGGTCACGCAGATCGGGTCCGGACTGACCTGGAACAGCGTGGCGAACTTCTCTTCAGACGCCACCAGTCGCTCTTCGCGTTCTACCTGATCGGTGATGTCAAGCAAGGTGCCCGCCATGCGCAGTGGGAGGCCGTTTTCATCGCGATAGAGGCGGGCGCGGCTTTCCAGGTAGCACGAACTGCCGTCCGGCAGCTGCACGCGGTAGGTCAGTTGATAGTTGCCGGCCGGGCCCTCGCGCAGGCTGCGGTAGGCGTCGCGCATGGTGCCGCGTTCTTCGACGGGCACGCCTTCGAAAAACTCGTCGAAGGATTCATGGAAGGGTTTGGCCTCCAGTCCGTGCAACTGGGCCGCGCGCGCCGAGCCGTAAAGCATGCCGCTGGGAATGTGCCAGTCCCAGGTGCCGAGTTGCGCCGAATCCAGGGCCAGGTCGAGACGCTCCTGGCTGTCTTTGAGGGCTTGCTCGGCGGCTTTGCGTTCGGTGGTATCGAGGAAGGTACTCAGCAGATAAGGCTGGCCCTCGAGCTCGACCTTTTGCGCGCTGAGGATACCGTCGTGAATCTGGCCATTGCTGGCGCGAAACTGCACCTCCATGCTGATCAACTCGCCTTTGGCCTTGGTGGCCTTGACCAGTTTTTCTCGTTGATCCGGGTGCACCCACAGGCCCAGTTCAAGGGTGGTACGACCGATGGCATTCTGCACAGGCCAACCGAACAGGCTTTCGAAATACTGGTTGGCCTCGGTAATCAGGCCATCCTCCTGGCGGGTCAGTAGCACCATGTTCGGGCACAGGTGAAACAGCGTCGCGAAGCGTTTTTCCGAGCTGCTCAGCGCTTGTTCGCGCTGACGCTGGTGGGTGATTTCGCGGATCACCCCGATCATTCTGGGCCGACCGTTTTTGTCCGGTAGCAGGCTGCCGTTGATCTCCAACCAGTGCAGGCTGCCGTCGGGCCAACGGATACGGTGGTGCATCGCTTGTTCCAGCGGCGCGCCGGCGATCACCGCGTGGAAGGCGCGAACGGTCTTCGCCCGATCCTCGGGGGGCACCAAATCGAGGTATTCCAGATCGGCCGGCAAAGGTTGCCGGGGATCGAAACCGAACAACGCCTGGGTGCCGCGGGACCAGCTGATCTGCCCACGTTCGATGTCCCAGTACCACGCGCCCAAACGTGCGCCGTTGAGGGCGGCGAGCAATTGTGGCGCGCTTTCCCAGCTTTGCTCGGACCGTTTCGGGTCAAGCGCCTGTATATGCGGCATCGGCGGAATACGATCAACAGATTTCGGCATTGGCAAGCCTTGGGCAGAAAGGGGCGTTAAGCACAGGGTTTCGCGGCTCTATAGCAGTAGCACACCTTAGCCTTGTTTCCCTGGCCGATCGATTTGTGCATCCAGCAGAGCCATAAAGGCCCGTGCCGCGTTCGACAGTGTCCGTTCTGTGTGCAGGATATAGCCTAGCTGGCGAGTGAGTTGTATGCCCGGCAAAGGTATTCGCGCAACCTGATCGTCGAGCATGGTGCGCGGCAATACGCTCCAGGCCAGGCCGATCGAGACCATCATTTTGATGGTTTCCAGATAATTCGTACTCATGGCGATGTTCGGCGTCAGGCCCTGAGCCTCGAACAGGCGCTGGACGATATGGTGGGTGAAGGTGTTGCCGCCGGGGAACACGGCCGGGTGCAGGGCGATATCTGCCAGGCTGACCGCACCGTTGCTGATCAGTGAATGCTCGGGGGCGACCACGAAATCCAGCGGGTCGTCCCACACCGGCGTGGCCTTGACCAGCGTATGGGGCTCCGGCGCCAGGGTAATCACCGCCAGTTCGGCGCGGCCATGGAGGATTTCTTCGTAGGCCACTTCCGAATCCAGGAACTGAATATCCAGTGCCACCTGTGGGTAACGTCGGGTGAACTCCCGTAGTAAGGGCGGCAAGCGATGCAGGCCGATGTGGTGACTGGTGGCCAGGGTCAGGCGGCCAGTCACTTCGCCGGTGAGATTGGTCAGGGCGCGGCGGGTGTCATCCAGCACATTCAGAATCTGATAGGCCCGTGGCAGCAAGGCGCGACCCGCCTCCGTCAGGCTCACTTCGCGGCCCAATCGGTCAAACAGTCGTACCTTCAATTGCTGCTCGAGCCCGGCGATACGTTTGCTGATGGCTGGCTGGGTCAGGTGCAGCCGTTCGCCTGCACCGGAGAAGCTCCCGGTCTCGGCAATCGCGATAAAAGCGTTGAGGTTGGCCAGGTCCATAGTCGTATTCCAGTTGGTTATCCAAAGCATAAAAAATATGAATTTGAGTTATTTAATGTAACCCCCTAGGATCGACCTCACAAGCCAAGGGGTTATTGAGATTCTCTCTGGCATAGAAAAGCTGATGAGGAAACCGTCTGATGGCCGGCAAAACGCTCTACGACAAGCTCTGGGATTCGCATTTGGTTAAACAGCGCGACGATGGCTCTGCGCTGATTTACATCGATCGTCACATCATCCACGAAGTGACCTCGCCGCAAGCCTTTGAAGGCCTGCGCCTGGCCGGGCGCAAGCCTTGGCGCATCGATGCCAACATCGCGACCCCGGACCACAACGTACCGACTACCCCGGAACGCAAGGGCGGAATCGAAGCCATTGTCGACCAGGTCTCGCGTTTGCAGGTTCAGACCCTCGACGATAACTGCGATGAATATGGCATTGTCGAATTCAAGATGAATGATGTGCGTCAAGGCATCGTTCACGTCATCGGTCCGGAGCAGGGCGCGACCTTGCCGGGCATGACCGTGGTCTGCGGCGACTCCCATACCTCGACCCACGGCGCGTTCGGTGCCCTGGCTCACGGTATCGGCACTTCCGAGGTCGAGCATGTGCTCGCCACTCAGTGCCTGGTTGCCCAGAAAATGAAGAATATGTTGGTCTCGGTCGAAGGCAAACTGCCGTTCGGCGTGACCGCCAAGGACATCGTCCTCGCGGTCATCGGCAAAATCGGCACCGCCGGCGGTAACGGTCATGCCATCGAGTTCGCCGGTAGCGCGATTCGCGATTTGTCCGTTGAAGGCCGCATGACCATCTGCAACATGTCCATCGAGGCTGGCGCTCGCGTAGGTCTGGTGGCTGCAGACGAAAAAACCGTGGCCTACGTGAAAGGTCGTCCATTTGCCCCGAAGGGCGCGGAATGGGACTTGGCCGTCGAAGCCTGGAAAGACCTGGTCTCCGACAAAGATGCCAAGTTCGACACCATCGTCGAGCTCGATGCGACCCGGATCAAGCCGCAAGTCAGTTGGGGCACATCGCCCGAGATGGTGTTGGCTGTCGATCAGAACGTGCCGGACCCTGCTCAGGAGATGGACCTGGTTAAACGCGGTTCCATCGAGCGCGCCTTGAAGTACATGGGGTTGACCGCCAATCAGGCGATCACCGACATCCAGCTGGACCGCGTATTCATCGGTTCCTGCACCAACTCGCGGATCGAAGACCTGCGCGCCGCGGCCGTCATTGCCAAGGGCCGCAAAGTGGCATCGACCATCAAGCAAGCCATCGTGGTGCCGGGGTCGGGTCTGGTGAAGGCTCAGGCGGAGTCCGAAGGCCTGGACAAGATTTTCCTCGACGCCGGTTTCGAGTGGCGTGAACCCGGTTGCTCAATGTGCCTGGCGATGAACCCGGACCGTTTGGAGTCGGGCGAGCACTGTGCATCGACCTCCAACCGTAACTTCGAAGGCCGTCAGGGCGCTGGTGGCCGTACCCACCTCGTCAGCCCGGCCATGGCCGCCGCCGCCGCTGTAAACGGTCGTTTCGTCGACGTCCGTGAATTGATCTAAAGGAGCGCAGCATGAAAGCTTTTACCCAGCACACTGGTCTTGTCGCGCCTTTGGATCGTGCCAACGTCGACACCGACCAGATCATTCCGAAGCAGTTCTTGAAGTCGATCAAGCGCACCGGTTTTGGCCCGAACCTGTTCGATGAGTGGCGCTATCTGGATGTGGGGCAGCCGTATCAGGACAATTCCAAGCGTCCGCTCAACAAGGATTTCGTTCTTAACGCCGAGCGTTACCAAGGTGCCAGCGTATTGCTGGCCCGTGAAAACTTCGGTTGCGGCTCCAGCCGCGAACATGCGCCGTGGGCACTTGAAGAATATGGTTTCCGCAGCATCATCGCGCCGAGCTACGCCGATATTTTCTTCAACAACAGCTTCAAGAATGGCTTGCTGCCGATCATCTTGAGCGACGCTGAAGTGGATGAGTTGTTCCAGCAGGTTGAAGCTACGCCTGGCTACCAGTTGCAGGTCGATCTGCAAGCCCAGACCGTGACCCGTCCGGATGGCAAGGTGTTGAGCTTCGAAATCGACGCGTTCCGCAAGCATTGCCTGCTCAATGGCCTTGACGATATTGGCCTGACCTTGCAGGACCACGAGGCGATTGCGACGTTTGAGGCCAAGCATCGCGCGAGCCAGCCGTGGTTGTTTCGCGACGCTTGATTGATTCGAGATTGATGTAAGCAGAGCCGGCCTCATCGCGAGCAAGCTCGCTCCCACACGGACCTTCGGTGTCCACAAAACCTGTGGGAGCGAGCTTGCTCGCGATGACGGCAGCTCAGACACCGCAAGACTCACCCCCAAAAAGGAAGTCCCATGACCAGCACCCCCCAGCACAGTCAGGTTGTCCAAAAGCAGTTTGGTGAACAGGCCTCGGCCTACCTGAGCAGCGCCGTTCACGCTCAAGGCACCGAATTCGCACTGCTACAAGCCGAACTGGCAGGGCAGGGTGATGCCCGGGTGCTGGACCTGGGTTGTGGCGCCGGCCATGTCAGCTTCCATGTGGCCTCGCTGGTGAAAGAAGTCGTGGCTTACGACCTGTCCCAACAGATGCTTGACGTGGTCGCCGGTGCCGCTGTCGATCGTGGCTTGAGCAATGTGTCCACCGTACTCGGTGCCGCCGAGCGCCTGCCATTTGCCGATGGCGAATTCGATTTCGTCTTCAGCCGTTATTCGGCGCACCATTGGAGCGATCTCGGCCTGGCCCTTCGCGAAGTTCGTCGGGTGCTGAAACCGGGCGGCGTGGCGGCGTTCATTGACGTGTTGTCACCGGGCAGTCCGTTGTTCGACACTTACCTGCAAAGCGTCGAGGTGCTGCGCGACACCAGCCATGTGCGCGATTATTCTGCCGGCGAATGGTTGCGCCAGGTCAGCGAAGCGGGGTTGCACACCCGCAGTACCACGCGTCAACGGCTACGTCTGGAGTACAACTCCTGGGTCGAGCGTATGCGCACACCCCAGGTGATGCGCGCGGCAATCCGTGAGTTGCAGCAGTCGATGGGCAATGAAGTACGCGAATATTTTGAAATTGAGGCCGATGGTTCGTTCAGTACCGATGTCATTGTGTTGATGGCTGAACGATGAGCTCTAAACGATAAGCTCTGAACGAAAAGCGCCGAGCGATAGACTTTTTCCGGGTGTGCCCAAGGGCGCACCGACTGATGACATGAGGAAAGCATGAGCAAGCAGATTCTGATTCTCCCGGGTGACGGTATTGGCCCGGAAATCATGGCCGAAGCGGTCAAGGTGCTGGAGTTGGCCAACGACAAGTACAGCTTGGGCCTTGAGCTGAGCCACGACGTCATCGGCGGCGCAGCCATCGACAAACACAGCGTGCCACTGGCTGACGAAACCCTGGATCGTGCCCGCGCGGCCGATGCTGTGCTGTTGGGCGCCGTGGGCGGCCCGAAATGGGACGCCATCGAGCGTGACATTCGCCCAGAGCGCGGCCTGCTGAAGATTCGTGCGCAACTGGGCCTGTTCGGCAACCTGCGCCCGGCGATCCTGTACCCGCAACTGGCCGAGGCTTCGAGCCTGAAACCCGAAATCGTTGCCGGCCTGGACATTCTGATCGTTCGCGAACTGACCGGCGGCATCTATTTCGGCGCGCCACGCGGCACCCGCACGCTGGAAAACGGCGAGCGTCAGGCCTACGACACCCTGCCGTACAGCGAAAGCGAAATCCGTCGCATCGCCCGTGTCGGTTTCGACATGGCCATGGTGCGCAGCAAGAAGCTGTGCTCGGTGGACAAAGCCAACGTCCTGGCTTCCAGCCAGCTGTGGCGTGAAATCGTCGAACAAGTGGCCAAGGATTACCCGGAAGTCGAACTGAGCCACATGTACGTCGACAACGCTGCGATGCAGCTGGTGCGCGCGCCGAAGCAATTCGACGTGATCGTCACTGAAAACATGTTCGGTGACATTCTTTCCGACCAGGCGTCGATGCTCACCGGTTCCATCGGCATGCTGCCGTCGGCATCCCTGGATACCAATAACAAAGGCATGTATGAGCCGTGCCACGGTTCGGCGCCGGACATCGCGGGCAAAGGCATCGCCAACCCGCTGGCGACCATTTTGTCGGTGTCGATGATGTTGCGTTACAGCTTCAATCTGCAGGAAGCGGCGGATGCGATCGAGAAAGCCGTGAGCCTGGTGCTGGATCAGGGCCTGCGCACAGGCGACATCTGGTCGGCCGGTTGCACTAAAGTCGGTACGCAGGAAATGGGCGACGCAGTAGTCGCCGCGCTGCGGAAACTGTAATCTCTCGGGCCCGCTGCGACTTTCCACTCCGAAAGCAGCGGCCCACTTTTTAAAGAAGGTGTAGTTGCGATGAAACGTGTAGGTCTGATCGGTTGGCGCGGTATGGTCGGTTCCGTGCTCATGCAGCGGATGCTGGAAGAGCAGGATTTCGATCTTATTGAGCCGGTGTTTTTCACCACTTCCAATGTCGGTGGCCAAGGCCCGTCCGTGGGCAAGGACATTGCTCCGCTCAAGGACGCTTACAGCATTGAAGAGCTGAAAACCCTCGACGTGATTCTGACCTGCCAGGGTGGTGACTACACCAGCGAAGTCTTCCCGAAGCTGCGCGAGGCGGGTTGGCAGGGTTACTGGATCGACGCCGCTTCCAGCCTGCGCATGCAGGATGACGCGGTGATCGTGCTGGACCCGGTGAACCGCAAGGTCATCGACCAGCAGCTCGACGCGGGCACCAAGAACTACATCGGCGGCAACTGCACCGTCAGCCTGATGCTGATGGGCCTGGGCGGCCTGTTTGAAGCCGGTCTGGTGGAGTGGATGAGCGCCATGACGTATCAGGCGGCTTCCGGTGCCGGCGCGCAGAACATGCGTGAACTGATCAAGCAGATGGGCGCAACCCATGCGGCTGTCGCGGATCAACTGGCCGACCCGGCCAGCGCCATCCTCGACATCGACCGCCGTGTCGCCGAAGCCATGCGCAGCGATGCGTACCCGACCGAAAACTTCGGCGTGCCCCTGGCTGGCAGCCTGATCCCGTGGATCGACAAGGAACTGCCAAACGGTCAAAGCCGTGAAGAGTGGAAAGCCCAGGCCGAGACCAACAAGATCCTCGGTCGCTTCAAGAGCCCGATCCCGGTCGATGGTATTTGCGTGCGCATCGGCGCTATGCGTTGCCACAGCCAGGCGCTGACCATCAAGCTGAACAAAGACGTGCCGATCGCCGACATCGAAGGGCTGATCAGCCAGCACAACCCTTGGGTCAAACTGGTGCCGAACCAGCGCGAAGTCAGCATTCAGGAACTGAGCCCGACGAAAGTCACCGGCACCCTGAACGTACCGGTTGGCCGTTTGCGCAAGCTGAATATGGGCACGCAGTACGTCGGCGCATTCACCGTCGGCGACCAACTGCTGTGGGGCGCGGCCGAGCCGCTGCGTCGCATGCTGCGGATTTTGCTTGAGCGTTGATCGATTGATGCAATGAAAAACCCGCGCCTTGAAAGATGTGCGGGTTTTTTTTGTAAACCTGTAGCAGCTGGCGAAGCCTGCGTTCGGCTGCGTAGCAGTCGTAAAACCTGAGCGCGCGGCTCTTCTGAATGATTGGGGGATCCCCAAAGCGAGGACTTCGTCCTCGAACGCAGCCTTCGGCAGCTGCTACTAGGTTTCGCGCGCCGAATTGCCTGCATGCCCACCACCCGGTAAAGTGCCGCTCCCCCCGTTTCGCCAGAGGTAGAACCATGAGCCAGTCCTTTGATATTGCCGTGATCGGCGCCACCGGTACTGTCGGCGAAACGCTTGTGCAGATTCTCGAAGAGCGCGACTTCCCGGTCGGCAACCTGCATCTGCTGGCCAGCAGCGAATCGGCCGGGCATTCGGTACCGTTTCGCGGCAAGAACGTGCGTGTGCGGGAAGTCGATGAGTTCGATTTCAGCAAAGTCCAGCTGGTTTTCTTTGCGGCCGGCCCGGCGGTGACCCTGAGTTTTGCCTCGCGTGCCACGGCGGCGGGATGCTCGCTGATCGATCTGTCTGGCGCCTTGCCGGCCGATCAAGCACCGCAAGTGGTGCCTGAAGCCAATGCGCAGGTGTTGGCCGGTCTGAAAAAACCATTTCAGGTCAGCAGCCCAAGCCCGTCGACCACCACACTGGCGGTGGTGTTGGCGCCATTGCTCGGTTTGCTCGATCTGCAACGCATCAACCTGACCGCCTGTCTGGCGGTATCCGCTCAAGGGCGCGAAGCCGTGACCGAGCTGGCCCGCCAAACCGCCGAGCTGCTCAATGTGCGTCCACTGGAGCCGACTTTTTTCGATCGGCAGATGGCTTTCAACTTGCTGGCGCAAGTCGGCAAGCCTGATAACCAAGGTCATACGCTGCTGGAAAAACGCCTGGTGCGCGAACTGCGTCAGGTCATGGCGTTGCCTTCATTGAAGATTTCCGTGACTTGCATTCAAGCCCCGGTGTTTTTTGGCGATAGCTTTAGCGTGACCTTGCAGTCAGCACGCGATGTCGACCTGGCGAAAGTCAACGTGGCCCTGGAGGACGCGCCGGGTATCGAGCTGGTAGAAGCCGGCGATTACCCGACGGCGGTAGGCGACGCGGTAGGGCAGGATGTGGTGTACGTCGGTCGGGTTCGTCAAGGTATCGACGATCTGTCGGAACTTAATTTGTGGCTGACGTCAGATAACGTACGCAAAGGCGCGGCGCTCAATGCTGTGCAGGTGGCTGAATTGTTGATAAAAGACCTTGTGTAAAAGATACTTGGCAACAATTTGTCGAATGATTCAAGTCGAGCGTTATGCTCTGCCGGATTGCTGAAGGCGAGCCATCCTGTGTGGCTTCGCGTGGCATGAATGAAATGATCGCGCTCGACGACTCTTCGCCGCCGCGCGCAATGCCTTACGGCAGCGGCTATCAACACCTTCTCGCTGGCCGAGGAATGTTCAAACAAAGGATGAGGCTATGGTTCAAGTTCGCAAACTGGTGTTAGCAATTGCGGCCGCCTCGGCGCTGTCCTCCGGTATGGCGCATGCACTCGGGCTCGGGGAACTGACTCTGAAGTCGACGCTGAACCAGCCTCTGGTGGCGGAAATCGAGTTGCTCGACGTCAAGGACCTCACCGCTGCCGAAGTGGTGCCGAGCCTGGCTTCGCCCGATGATTTCGCCAAGGCCGGTGTCGATCGCCAGGCGTTTCTCAATGACCTGACCTTTACCCCGGTGCTCAACGCCAGCGGCAAAAGCATCCTGCGTGTAACTTCAAGCAAGCCGCTCACCGAGCCGATGGTGAAATTCCTGGTTCAGGTGATGTGGCCCAACGGTCGTCTGCTGCGCGATTACAGCGTGCTGCTTGATCCGTCCAAATTCTCGCCGCAAACCGCCAATGCGGCCGCGCAACCTGCGCCAACCCAAACCGTCACGGCGCCAGTCACCGGTGCGACCAAACCGGCCCAATACACCACGACGCCGCGCGATACCCTGTGGGAAATCGCCGCGAAGGCGCGCAACGGTGGTTCGGTTCAACAAACCATGCTGGCCATTCAGGCATTGAACCCGGACGCCTTTATCGGCGGCAACATCAACCGGCTGAAAACCGGTCAGGTGCTGCGTCTGCCGGATCAGGCGCAGAGCACCAACCTGGCGCAACCTAAAGCCATCGCTGAAGTGGCCGCGCAGAACACGGCGTGGCGTCAGGGGCGTCGTTATGTCGCCAAGCCTGGTGCCGGCCAACAGCAACTCGACGCCACCAAGCGCGCGCGCGGTGAAGGCACTTCGTCGAAAGCTGCCAAGGACACGTTGAGCCTGGTCTCTGCCGGCACTAGCAAGGGCCTTGGCAAGGGCGCCGCGGGCGATGCCAAGAACCTGAGCAACAAGCTGGCCGTCACCCAGGAAAGCCTCGACACGACCCGTCGTGACAATGCCGAACTGAAAAGCCGCATGACCGATCTGCAAAGTCAGATGGACAAGCTGCAGCGTCTGATCGAACTGAAGAACAATCAATTGGCCAAGTTGCAGGCAGAAGGGAGCGCAACGGCACCCGCTGCGACTGCCCAGCCTGCGGCACCGATATCGGCCGAACTGGTGGCCAGCCCTGCGACAGCGCCAGCCGCTGCAGCAACCGCGTCTGAGGGTGCGCCAGCCCCGGTCGACAAGCCAGTCGAGCCGACACCGGTCGCGTCCGACGAGCAAAAATACAACGACCTGCTGACCAATCCGTACCTGCTGGGGCTGGCAGGCGGCGGTGCGGTGATTCTGTTGCTTTTGTTGCTGTTGCTGGCCCGTCGCCGCAAAGCCCAGCAAGAAGCCGAGAAGCATCTGCGCATGGCCCGGGCCTTGTCTGAGGAGCAGGAATTTTCTGTAGACCAGGACCTGCCGGAGAGCAGCTTCGAAGGTCTGGAAGTTCCGCCACCGAGCGTGAAACTCGCTACCGCGCCGACGCCCGCGCCAGTACCTGCGCCCGCACCGGTGATTGCCCCGGTCGTGGTCACGCCACCGATCGCCGCGCCACTGGTATCGCCTGCGGCCGAGCGTGATGACGACGTACTGAGCAAGGCCCATTCGCATATTGCCGCCGGTCGATTGAATCAGGCGTCGGCGTTGCTTGAAGACGGCATCAAGCAAGAACCGCAACGCAGTGATCTGCGCCTGAAACTGATGGAAGTCTACGGTCAGCAGGGCGATCGCGATGCATTCGTCGCCCAGGAGCGCCAACTGGTCGCCAACGGTGACAACTACGCTCAAGTCGAACAGCTGAAAAGCCGCTTCCCGGCCATGGTTCTCGTAGCGGCCGGTGGCATCGCTGCCGCCGCCGTCGCGGCCGAACTGGACGCGCAATACGTTAAAGACCTGTTGCAGGACGAGCCGCAAGCGGCGGAACCGGCCTTGGCCGATGACGATTTCGACAGTGCCTTCGATCTGAGTCTGGATGATCTGGAAGCTGCCTCGCCTGCGGTGGTTGCCCCGGAACCCGAGCCAGAAGCGGCTGCCGAACTGGGTGAGTTTCCGCAGGACGATGATTTGAGCTTTGAGTCGGTGTTGCAGCAGCACACAGAAATCAAGGACAACCTTGATGACCTGTCGGACTTCGATCTGGACATGGACCTCGGTGGTGATGCCTCGCCAGCGACCCTGGCCGAAGACGATTTCCTGCTGAGCCTGGATGAAGACCTCAAGGACATGCCTGCTGCTAAAGCGCCGGTTGCTGCTGCCGTGCCGGACGATCTGGACCTGCTGGGCGATTTCGACCTGTCGCTGGCCGACGAAATGGGCGCTCTCGACGCGCCGGATGCGTTCACTGCCGAGCTGAACGATGTCAACGCCGAGCTGGAGAGCTTGTCCGGTAGCATCGGCGAGCCGAGCTTCACTGCGCAAGACGCTTCGGCTTCTGCGGACGACGAGCTGGAATTCGATTTCCTTTCCGGTACCGACGAAGTTGCCACCAAGCTCGATCTGGCCCAGGCCTACATCGACATGGGCGATAGCGATGGCGCCCGGGATATCCTCAATGAGGTAGTGACTGAGGGTGATGCCGGCCAGAAGAGCGAAGCCAGGGAAATGCTTTTGCGTCTGGCTTGAGTCATCGACACGGAGTAAACAAAACGGCAGCCCGTCAAGGCTGCCGTTTTTGTTTTAGCGGTGGTGCGATGGTGTCTGTGGGATCGCCTTCGTCGGAACGCCGCCCGGAGCAGGCTCGCACACAGGGTTTTATGAACACTGGAGATCCATGTGGGAGCGAGCCTGCTCGCGAAGAGGTCATCACATTCAACACAGTATTGGCTGTTGCACTGGCATCCCCGTCTGGCGGCCTTATAATGCCCGCCTTTGCGTACATCAGCAGGCTGTCACTCCTTGGCAAATATAGATAACCCGTCCGCCGAACAGGCGGCCGACGGCTTTTTCCGGATCGCGTTGGGCGTTGAATACAAAGGTTCGCGTTACCGCGGCTGGCAGCGCCAGGCCTGCGGCGTGCTCACCGTGCAGGAAACCCTGGAAAAGGCTTTGTCGAAAGTCGCCGACTCACCTGTGTCGCTGCTCTGCGCCGGGCGCACTGACGCCGGCGTACATGCCTGCGCACAGGTGGTGCATTTCGACACACAGGTCGAGCGTTCGATGAAAGCCTGGGTCATGGGCGCGAACATCAATTTGCCCCATGATGTGAGCGTCAGTTGGGCCAAGGTCATGCCGGCGCATTTTCATGCGCGGTTCAAGGCCATTGCCCGGCGTTATCGCTACGTGATCTACAACGATCAGATCCGTCCCGCGCACCTGAACGAGGAAATCACCTGGAACCACCGTCCGCTGGACGTCGAGCGCATGGCCGAGGCTGCCCAGTATCTGGTCGGCACCCACGATTTCAGTGCTTTCCGCGCCGGCCAGTGCCAGGCCAAGTCGCCGATCAAGGAGCTGCATCACCTGCGGGTTACTCGCCACGGCAAGATGATCGTGCTGGATATCCGCGCCAGCGCGTTCCTGCACCATATGGTGCGCAACATAGCGGGTGTGCTGATGACTATCGGTGCTGGCGAGCGCCCGGTGGAGTGGATGAAAGAAGTGCTGGAAAGTCGCATTCGCCGTTCTGGCGGGGTGACGGCGCATCCGTTCGGCCTGTATCTGGTGCAGGTCGAATACCGTGATGAGTTCGAATTGCCCCAGCGTTACATCGGCCCACACTTCCTGACCGGTTTCACGGAACTTGACGGCTGACGCCTTCGAACGCTTTTGTTACCATCCGGGACTTTCTCGTATTTGCCTTGAGGTTCTATCGACATGTCGGTCGTTCGCAGCAAAATTTGCGGGATTACCCGCATAGAAGATGCGTTGGCGGCGGTCGAGGCGGGGGCCGATGCCATCGGATTTGTGTTTTACGCCAAAAGCCCGCGGGCGGTGACGTTTCAGCAGGCGAGGGCGATCATTCAGGCCTTGCCGCCATTCGTGACCACCGTGGGTTTGTTCGTCAATGCCAGTCGCTGCGAGCTGGGCGAAATCCTCGACGCCGTGCCGCTCGACCTGTTGCAATTTCACGGTGATGAAAGCGCCGCCGAGTGCGAAAGCTGGCATCGGCCGTACATCAAGGCCCTGCGGGTCAAGGCCGGGGATGACATCGCGGCGGTGTGCGACGCGTTTCCAGGCGCCAGCGGTATTCTGCTCGATGCTTATGTTGAAGGCGTGCCGGGCGGAACTGGCGAAGCGTTCGACTGGTCACTGATACCGCAAGGCTTGAGCAAGCCGATTATCCTGGCGGGCGGCTTGACCCCGGATAACGTCGCCGAGGCGATTGCCCGGGTTCGGCCTTATGCCGTGGACGTCAGTGGTGGGGTAGAGGCAAGCAAGGGGATCAAGGATCACGCCAAGATTCAAGCATTCATCAAAGCAGTACGTAGGAGCTTGTAGATGTGACGGCTGGCACACTGCCGCCGTCCACAGGCATGGCTGAGGGTTTTTGGGGTGTACGCAGGTCGCGTTTAGCTGATCCGGCACCCCGTCAATCATCGCCGCACACATGAATTTAGCTCAAGGGCATACGCGGGGCTGCGAACCAAAGCGTTCGGGCCGCCGGTACTGGAGAAAGAAAGCATGAGCAACTGGTTAGTAGACAAACTGATCCCTTCGATCATGCGTTCCGAGGTCAAGAAGAGCTCGGTGCCTGAAGGTTTGTGGCACAAATGCCCGTCTTGCGAGGCTGTGCTGTATCGTCCGGAGCTGGAAAAAACCCTGGACGTTTGCCCCAAGTGCAACCACCACATGCGTATCGGCGCACGCGCGCGCATCGACATCTTCCTCGACGCTGAAGGTCGTGCCGAACTGGGTGCGGACCTGGAGCCGGTTGACCGTCTGAAGTTCCGCGACGGCAAGAAGTACAAGGATCGCCTGACCGCTGCTCAGAAGCAGACGGGCGAAAAAGACGCACTGATTTCCATGAGCGGCACCTTGCTGGGCATGCCGGTTGTGGTCTCGGCCTTCGAATTCTCCTTCATGGGTGGATCGATGGGTGCCATCGTTGGGGAGCGTTTTGTTCGCGCCGCCAACTACGCACTGGAAAACAAATGCCCGATGATCTGCTTCGCCGCTTCCGGTGGTGCGCGGATGCAGGAAGCGCTGATCTCCCTGATGCAAATGGCCAAGACCTCCGCGGTGCTGGCGCGTCTGCGTGAAGAAGGCATTCCGTTCATCTCCGTGCTGACAGATCCGGTGTACGGCGGTGTTTCCGCCAGTCTGGCGATGCTGGGCGATGTGATTGTCGGTGAACCGAAAGCCCTGATCGGCTTCGCCGGTCCGCGTGTGATCGAGCAAACCGTGCGTGAAAAACTGCCGGAAGGCTTCCAGCGCAGCGAGTTCCTGCTGGAACACGGCGCAATCGACATGATCATTCACCGTCAGGAGCTGCGTCCACGTCTGGGCAACCTGCTGGCGCAAATGATGGGCCTGCCGACGCCGAAATTCGTTGCCGCGCCAATCGAACCTGTCGTAGTTCCACCGGTACCTGCCAACCTATGACCCAACGTACCCTTGGCGAGTGGCTCGCCTACCTTGAGCAGTTGCACCCTTCGGCCATCGACATGGGGCTGGAGCGCTCGCAACAGGTAGCGTCCCGCATGGGGCTGGGCAAGCCGGCGCCTCGGGTGATTACGGTCACCGGCACCAACGGCAAAGGGTCTACCTGTGCATTCGTGGCGTCGTTGCTGCGGGCGCAGGGCCTGAATGTCGGGGTCTACAATTCTCCGCACCTGCTGCGTTACAACGAGCGGGTGCAGGTCAATGGTGTCGAAGCCACTGACGCCGAACTGTGCGAAGCCTTCGCAGCGGTTGAGGCGGGGCGTGGCGACACGTCCCTGACGTACTTCGAGATGGGCACCCTGGCAGCGTTCTGGCTGTTTCAGCAGGCAGGGCTTGATGCGGTGGTGCTGGAAGTCGGGCTGGGCGGACGTCTGGACACGGTTAACGTGGTGGACGCCGACATGGCGCTGGTCACCAGTATTGGCGTCGATCATGCGGACTATCTGGGCAATACCCGTGAATCCGTGGCTTTTGAGAAAGCAGGCATCTTCCGCCAAGGCGCGCCAGCGCTCTGCGGTGACCTGAATCCTCCGCAACCTCTGCTGGATAAAGCGCGCGAGCTGGCCTGCCCGTTTTACCTGCGTGGACGCGACTTTGACCTCGGTATGACCGATCACAACTGGCAATGGCGCGGTCAGGACGCTCAGGGGCGTGTGGTCGAGTTGCATGATCTGCCGTTGCTCGATCTGCCGATGGAAAACGCCGCGCTGGCGCTGCAGGCTTATCTGTTGCTCGGCTTGCCTTGGGAGGCTGCGCAGATTATTGATGCCCTGAAAGCGACTCGGGTGGTCGGTCGTCTTGATCGCCGTCAGTTCGACTGGCAGGGCAAGCGTCTTAGCGTGTTGCTGGATGTGGGGCATAACCCGCATGCGGCAGAGTATCTGGTGCGCCGTCTGGCCTGTCGCCCGCCCGCAGGCAAGCGACTGGCGGTGTTCGGCATGCTGGCGGACAAGGATCTCGATGGTGTTGTCGGTGAATTGAATGCTAGTGTTGAGCACTGGGCTGTTGCGCCGCTGGATTCGCCGCGGGCGCGCCCAGTCGCGGATCTGCAGGCTGCGTTGCAGTCTCTTGGCGCTTCGGTAACAGCTTATGACAGCGTCGCCGCGGCCCTGGAAGGGCAGTGCGCGCTGGCGACGAGCGACGACGAGATTCTGTTGTTCGGATCATTTTATTGTGTCGCCGAGGCCCTCGATTGGCTGGCTCGGCGCTCCACGGAGGAAGCGGCAAATGGCATTGCTGGATAAGGCATACAAGCAGCGCATGGTCGGCGCCCTGGTTCTGGTGGCGCTGGCAGTGATTTTCCTGCCTATGCTGTTTTCCCGTCAGGATGAACAGCGTCAGGTGACGGTCCAGGCCCCGGCTGCGCCGCAAGCGCCTTCGATGCCGCAGGTCCAGGTCGAGCCTGTGGTGGTGCCTGAGCCGCAAGCGTTGCCGCAAGAGCCGGTGCCGAGTGATGACGAGATCGCTCAGCAAGAAGCGCCGTTGGCGAAGTTGACGCCGAGTGCGCCTCTCGCCAAAGCGGTCACGCCGCCTCCTGTCGCCAAGCCCGCCAAGCCTGCCACGCCGCCAGCCCAGCCCATTACGGCTGCACCGGGCAAGCCGGACACCACGCAAAGTCGCGTCGATGCCAATGGCTTGTCGGTCAGCTGGTCGGTGCAACTGGCGAGCCTGTCGAGTCGTGAAAGTGCAGAAAGTCTGCAGAAAACCCTGCGTAGCCAGGGTTATAACGCGTACATCCGTGCCGCCGATGGCAAGAACCGGGTATTTGTCGGGCCGCTGATCGAGCGTGCGGAAGCCGATCGCTTGCGTGACTTGTTGAGCCGCCAACAGAACCTCAAGGGTTTTGTGGTGCGCTTTCAGCCAGAGCGCGGTTAACGCCGATGCTCCGGTCTTTGTAGCAGCTGCCGAGCCTGCGAGGCTGCGTTCGGTGCGGGCCGCATTCGGACGAATGCCGTCGTAAATCTGGCTTGCGTGGTATACCTGATGCACCGCGGAGCCCGATTTTACGGCTGCTGCGCAGCCTGACGCAGGCTTCGCCAGCTGCTACAGGGGCGTATGCTATTGCCTCTATTTGAAATGCACTGACAATCGCAGCTTACCGATAAGCATGGGCTCTGCTAAAATGCGCCGCCTTATCCGTCTGTAGGCTGCACTGTGCCATTTACCTGGGTTGACTGGGCGATCGTTGCAATCGTCGCCATCTCCGCATTGATCAGTTTGAGCCGCGGCTTCGTCAAGGAAGCACTATCGCTGGTGACCTGGATCATCGCAGGGGTTGTCGCCTGGATGTTCGGTGGTTCATTGTCCGAGTACCTCGGCGGTTACATAGAAACGCCATCGGCTCGTGTGATCACGGGCTGTGCCATCATGTTTGTCGCCACCTTAATCGTGGGCGCAATGATCAATTATCTTATCGGCGAGTTGGTACGCGTCACCGGGCTATCCGGGACCGATCGATTCCTCGGCATGGCCTTCGGCGCAGCGCGTGGCGTGTTGCTGGTGGTCGTGGCGGTCGGGCTGTTGAGCCTGGGGCCGGTACAGCAGGACGGGTGGTGGCAACAGTCACAGCTCGTGCCAAAATTTCTATTGGTTGCAGACTGGTCCAAAAACCTGATCCTCGGGTGGAGCAGTCAGTGGCTTGCCAGCGGTATCAGCGTACCCGCTGAGATACCGTTCAAGGAGCACCTCTTGCCGATGGTCAAAACACCTCAGTAAGTTGTGTTCAGTTCAGATCCATTAAGTAGGGGTTGCGTCGCATGTGTGGCATCGTCGGTATCGTCGGTAAGTCGAACGTCAATCAGGCGCTGTATGACGCGCTAACCGTCCTCCAGCACCGCGGCCAGGACGCTGCCGGTATTGTCACCAGCCATGATGGCCGGTTATTCCTGCGCAAGGACAATGGTCTGGTGCGTGACGTGTTCCATCAGCGTCACATGCAGCGCCTGGTCGGGCACATGGGCATTGGCCATGTGCGTTATCCGACCGCGGGCAGTTCGACCTCGGCCGAAGCTCAACCGTTTTACGTCAACTCGCCTTATGGCATCACCCTGGCGCATAACGGCAACCTGACCAACGTTGAACAGCTGGCGAAGGAGATTTACGAATCTGACCTGCGCCACGTCAACACCAACTCCGATTCGGAAGTGCTGCTCAACGTGTTCGCGCACGAACTGGCCCAGCGCGGCAAGTTGCAGCCAACCGAAGAAGACGTATTCGCGGCCGTCACCGACGTGCACAACCGTTGCGTCGGTGGTTACGCGGTCGTAGCGATGGTGACCGGCTACGGCATCGTCGGTTTCCGCGACCCGCACGGCATCCGCCCGATCGTCTTCGGCCAGCGTCACACCGACGAAGGCGTCGAGTACATGATCGCCTCCGAAAGCGTCTCCCTGGACGTGCTCGGTTTCACCCTGATTCGCGACCTGGCACCGGGCGAGGCGGTCTACATCACTGAAGACGGCAAGCTGCACACCCGTCAGTGCGCAACCAACCCGTCCCTGACCCCATGCATCTTCGAACACGTGTACCTGGCGCGTCCGGACTCGATCATCGACGGCGTATCGGTCTACAAGGCCCGTCTGCGCATGGGCGAGAAGCTGGCCGAGAAAATCCTGCGCGAGCGCCCAGAGCACGACATCGACGTGGTCATCCCGATTCCGGACACCAGCCGCACCGCGGCCCTGGAGCTGGCGAACCACTTGGGCGTCAAGTTCCGCGAAGGCTTCGTGAAGAACCGCTATATCGGCCGGACATTCATCATGCCGGGGCAGGCCGCTCGGAAAAAATCCGTACGCCAGAAGCTCAACGCCATCGAACTGGAGTTCCGCGGCAAGAACGTGATGCTGGTGGACGACTCGATCGTACGCGGTACCACTTGTAAGCAGATCATCCAGATGGCCCGTGAAGCCGGCGCCAAAAACGTCTACTTCTGCTCCGCGGCACCGGCCGTTCGCTACCCGAACGTCTACGGTATCGACATGCCAAGCGCCCACGAACTGATCGCTCATAACCGTTCGACTCAGGATGTGGCGGATCTGATCGGCGCTGACTGGCTGATCTATCAGGACCTGCCTGACTTGATCGAAGCGGTCGGTGGCGGCAAGATCAAGATCGAGAAGTTCGATTGCGCGGTGTTCGACGGCCATTACGTCACCGGCGACGTCGACGAGGCTTATCTGAACAAGATCGAGCAGGCCCGTAACGATGCCTCCAAGGTCAAGACACAGGCAGTCAGCGCGATCATTGATCTGTATAACAACTGAGTAACTACCGGCCTGTCTCTGTAGGAGCGAGGCTTGCTCGCGAAGAGGTCGTCACATTCAACATCATTGTTGCCTATGACACCGCCTTCGCGGGCAAAGCCTCGCTCCTACAGTAACGGGTGTTCCCCTCCAGGCCGGTTTTGTATCTACTACCGAACAAGGCAAGGAGTGACAGCATGAGTCAGGATTGGGATGCCGGTCGGCTGGACAGCGACCTCGACGGCGTAGCGTTCGATACCCTGGCCGTACGCGCCGGTCAGCACCGTACGCCGGAAGGCGAACACGGTGATCCGATGTTCTTCACCTCCAGCTACGTATTCCGTACTGCCGCCGATGCGGCGGCACGCTTTGCCGGCGAAGTGCCAGGCAACGTTTATTCGCGTTACACCAACCCGACCGTGCGCGCGTTCGAAGAGCGCATTGCCGCGCTGGAAGGCGCCGAGCAAGCTGTCGCCACGGCCACCGGCATGGCTGCGATCATGGCCGTGGTGATGAGCCTGTGCAGTGCTGGCGATCACGTCTTGGTGTCGCGCAGCGTGTTCGGCTCGACCATCAGCCTGTTCGAGAAATACTTCAAGCGCTTCGGCGTCGAGGTCGATTACGTGCCTCTGGCGGATTTGTCCGGCTGGGATGCGGCCATCAAGTCCAACACCAAATTGCTGTTCGTCGAGTCGCCGTCCAATCCATTAGCCGAGCTGGTGGACATCGCTGCGCTGTCGGAAATTGCTCACGCCAAAGGCGCGATGCTGGTGGTCGACAACTGCTTCTGCACGCCTGCGTTGCAGCAGCCATTAAAACTGGGTGCGGACGTCGTCGTGCACTCGGCAACCAAGTTCATCGACGGCCAGGGCCGTTGCATGGGCGGCGTAGTGGCCGGTCGTAGCGAGCAGATGAAAGAAGTGGTCGGGTTCCTGCGTACTGCCGGGCCGACCCTCAGCCCTTTCAATGCCTGGATCTTCCTCAAGGGCCTCGAAACCCTGGGCCTGCGCATGAAGGCACATTGCGCCAACACCCAGCAATTGGCTGAGTGGCTGGAGCAGCAGGACGGCATCGAGAAAGTCCATTACGCCGGTCTCAAGAGCCATCCGCAGCACGAACTGGCTCAGCGTCAGCAGAAGGGCTTCGGTGCGGTCGTGAGTTTTGAGGTCAAGGGCGGCAAAGAGGGCGCCTGGCGCTTTATCGATGCTACGCGTCTGATTTCCATCACTGCCAACCTGGGCGACACCAAGACCACCATCACCCACCCGGGCACCACCTCTCACGGCCGTCTGGCGCCACAAGAGCGTGAGGCGGCAGGCATTCGTGACAGCTTGATCCGCATCGCGGTCGGCCTGGAAGACGTGGCAGACCTGCAAGCCGATCTGGCGCGTGGCTTGGCGGCCTTGTGATCGCGTTGTCCGCGCCGAGCACCGGCACCAATGGCCGTGTCGCACTGGTGACCGGTGCTGCGCGGGGTATTGGTCTGGGGATTGCGGCCTGGCTGATCAGTGAAGGCTGGCAGGTGGTGCTGACGGATCTGGACCGCGTGCGCGGTTCGAAAGTGGCGAAGGTGCTCGGCGATAACGCCTGGTTCATCGCCATGGATGTCTCGAATGAAGGGCAGGTGGCGTTGGGTGTCGCCGAAGTGCTGGGGCAGTTCGGGCGTCTGGATGCGCTGGTGTGCAACGCCGCGGTGGCCGATCCGCACAACATCACCCTGGAAAGCCTCGATCTGGCGTACTGGAATCGGGTGCTGGCGGTCAACCTCAGTGGGCCGATGCTGTTGGCCAAGCACTGTGCGCCGTACCTGCGGGCTCACAGCGGGGCGATCGTCAATCTGGTCTCGACCCGCGCCGGTCAATCGGAACCCGACACAGAGGCCTATGCGGCGAGCAAGGGCGGTCTGTTGGCCCTGACTCATGCCTTGGCGATCAGCCTTGGGCCGGAAATCCGGGTGAATGCGGTCAGTCCTGGCTGGATCGATACGCGGGACCCCGCTGTACGGCGCGCCGAACCGCTGACCGAGGCTGACCATGCCCAGCATCCGGCGGGCAGGGTAGGGACGGTCGAGGACGTTGCAGCAATGGTCGCGTGGTTGCTGTCGAAGAACGCCGGGTTCGTCACGGGCCAGGAGTTTGTGGTCGATGGCGGCATGACCAAGAAGATGATTTACAGCGAGTAAACCGCATCGAGCTGGCCAGCATTGAAGTTGGATGTGCTGCCGCCTTCGCGAGCAGGCTCGTACACAGTTGATTGCCGTGTGTACGACGCATATCCAGTGTGGGAGCGAGCTCGCTCGTGAAGGCGGTTTGACTATTGCTGGCGTTGACCGGAATGACACGATTTTGTCTTTTTCAGAAAAACTTCAATCCTGCTATTGACTTAGGTTCGCTACCTGCGTAAATTTCGCGGCCTCGGAGATGCAAACGGGTGATTAGCTCAGCTGGGAGAGCGTCTGCCTTACAAGCAGAATGTCGGCGGTTCGATCCCGTCATCACCCACCACTTCCGAGAGTCTTGTGAAAGCAAGATGGAAGCCTTTAAAAGCCTCCACCGACGCGCAGCGGTAGTTCAGTCGGTTAGAATACCGGCCTGTCACGCCGGGGGTCGCGGGTTCGAGTCCCGTCCGCTGCGCCATATTTACCGAGTCAGGCTTGCCCTGATTCGAGATTGAAAGAGAGATTGAAAAGTCTCGGAGCTTTCAATCAGACCAGTTAATTGAGCGTCAGCTCAAAGCGATACGCAGCGGTAGTTCAGTCGGTTAGAATACCGGCCTGTCACGCCGGGGGTCGCGGGTTCGAGTCCCGTCCGCTGCGCCATATCTGCCTCAAGGCCCACTGAACGCCTTGGAGCTACGAAGAAAGCCACTGGCTTATTCGAGTCGATAGCAAAGACCCTGGTCGAAAGACCGGGGTTTTTTGTGTCTGAAATTTGGCTGCTCCTCCTTTCCTGTCGCGGTACTGAATTACTCGGTTACGAAGACGCCTTCGCGAGCAGGCTCGCTCACACAGTGGGCTTTTGCCGTTCACTCCATCTGCACAACAACGCAAACCCCCTGTGGGAGCGAGCTTGCTCGCGAAAGCGGCATAAGCACCACCGCATGCGAATGGGTGTACTCAGCGCCGCCGCGATACGCTCAATAGACAGAAAAGTCGCAATAAATTGATTCTTTAGTCAATTTTTTTGCAGCGGGTTGTTTGCGGCGAGCGCATAAACCTTTAAAGTTAACCTTTCGGTCAGCTTTGCACTGTCACTACAGCCCTTTGTATCGTCAGAAAGGGTTTCTGCAAGACTCGAGATTTCCAGTACATAATTCAGAAGGGCGGGTCCCTAACCGCCCAAAGGATGATCCATGTCCAACCGTGATATATCCCGGCGCTCGTTCCTGCAGGGCGGGCTGGTGGCGGGTGTGAGCGTGACGCTTACACCGCTCAGCACCCAGGCGCTGGCCGCCTTGATGGAAAACAGCGTGACCGTGCCGTCCGAGCAATGGCTTGGTAACAACGGTAAGGCGCGCTCGCGTAACGATGCCTTGTCGAAGGTCTGCGGCAGCAAGGTCTTTGCCCGCGACATCCGCGCCAAGGACATGCCGGGCTGGCCCCAGCAGCAAGGCCACGCCATGCTGCTGAAAACCATCAAGGCCGACCGCATCTACGCCGGCTATGACCTGTCGTGGCTTGGTGCCGAGTTGCAACCCGACCGCATCGTCACCGCCGCCGACCTGGACAAGGACGGCATCGTCTTTCCGGAGGAGCACGCGCCTGATCCGCTGCTGCCGGAAGGCAAGGTGCCGATGTTCATCGGTCACCCGGTGGCGATCCTGATCTGGAACGATTTCGAGCGCTTCCGTCAGGCCAAGGCCAAACTCAAATTCAATGACAAAGCGATTCGTTACGGCGCCCAAGTGCCGTTCTACGAAGGCGATCCCTATGGCAGCTTCCGCTACGTGCGGGTCGGCGGTGCGACCTCGGCGGACGAAGATGAGTTCGCCAGCCTCAAGGATTCGATCCTGTTCCCGATGCTGCGCAACCGCCGTCCGGTATGGAATTCCCAGCCGAACCTGCACGGCAATCTGACCGAGCGCGGGCTGTTTTACGCTGAACGCATGAAGCAGCAGATCGACGCGCCGCCAGACAACTGGCTGGTGTTCGACGAACACTACAAAACCCCGTCCATTGAACCGGCCGCCATGGAGCCGGACAACGGCAACGGCTGGTACGATCCGTCGACCAAAACCCTGCATTTCGTGGTGGCGACTCAGTGCCCACTGGAAGCGGCGACCGAAACCGCGAAGATGATCGCACCGTCGCGTTTCGGCCTGGCCAACTTGAACATGCACCCTGGCTACACCGTGGGTTACGGTTCCAAAGACCACAACATTTTCGTCTACTACGCGGCCCTCGCGGCGCTGTACGGCGCCGGTGTGCCGGTGCGTTTGGCCAATGATCGCTACGAGCAATTTCAGAGCGGGATCAAACGTCACCCGTTCGACATCCGCTACCAACTGGCAGTGGACAAGACCGATCACAGTTTCAAGATTTTCCGCGCCGAGATGAGCGTCGACGGCGGTGGACGAGTCAACTACAGCCCGTCTGTGGCGGCGGTTGGCGCCACGGCGGCGCAGTCGATCTACTACATGCCGCAGAACGATTTGCAGGTCACCGCCTATCATTCCCGCGCTGTTGAAGCCGGATCGATGCGCGGTTACGGCACCCTGCAAAGCATGGCTTCCACCGAGATGATGGTGGATGAGATTGCCGGTCGTCTCGGCATCGATGCCATCGACTTGCGCAAGAAAAACGCCATGGTCTCGGGTATGAAAAACACCCAGGGCGCAGTGCCGGCAGGTGCGTTGCGCCTGCACGAGATTCTCGACAAGGCCGCCGTGCATGAGGTCTGGAAAAATCGCGACGCGATCAAAAAGCAACGCGAATCCGAAGACCCGGACAACTGGTACGGCATCGGTTTCGCCATCTGCCAGAAAGATTTCGGCACGGGTTCCGAAGCACCGATGGCGAGCATCGAATTCACCGCGCAAGGGCACATTACCCTGCGCCACATTGGTATCGAAATCGGCACCGGTATGTCGACTTCGCAAGCCTTGGTCGTGGCGGATTTCCTTGGCGTTCCGGCGACTGAAGTGAAGACCGGCCAGACCGAATGGAAAGAGTTGCAACTCATCAGCGGCGGCAACCCGTACATCATGAGTCAGGCCGAACAGGACAGCTTGCTGCGCAATCCGCGCTGGGTCGGCAAATTGGCCTCGGCGTCGTCAGCGACCAACTCCGCGTATTACTTCAGCCACGCCACCCGTGAAGCGGCGCGCGTACTGTTCAATCACGGTTTGTGGCCGGCGGCGTTGCAGATCTGGGGCCAGGGCCCATATGGCGGCCAAGCCAACCCGTACGTGGTGCGTCGTGAAGATGCGCATTGGGTCGATGGCAAACTGACCGCCAACGGCATGCAACCGTTGAGCTTCGAACAGCTGGCCAAACACGCTCACGAGCGTGGTCTGGTCACCGGTGCGACCGTGCACGGTTTCAACCGCTGGAGCTGGGCCGACGCCGAGTTCAGCATCGACGGCGTGCGTGAACGCCTGCCGCTCGACGGTCTGGCAGTCAAGTACGGCGACGGCGCTCCGAGTGTGAAAAAGGCGCAGATGAACAGCGCTGGTTTCCATCTGCTGGATCGACAGAACGTGCATTACCCGGACACCCAGTTGAACAACGCGGCAGTGACCTATTACAGCCCGGTGGCGACGTTGGTGGAACTGAAAGTGAACAAAGGTTCGGCCGAAGTTCAGGTCCTCAATCACCACTCGTGGGTTGAGTGCGGTCGGGTACTGGTGGAAGAGCTGGTCAAAGGACAAGTCGAAGGCGGGATCGCAATGGGCATCGGTCATGCGCTGATGGAAGAGATGCCGTTGTACGAAGGCGGGCCGGGGGAGGGTGACTGGAACTTCAACCGTTATCGCCTGCCCATGGCGCGACACGTTGCGGTCTGGAAGCAGACGGCCGAGATTTTGCCGCCACTGTCGCCAAGCGATCCATCGAAGGGCATTGCTGAAGTGGTGATGATCCCGGTGGTGGGTGCCATCGGTAACGCCGTGGCACATGCCATCGGCAAACGGGTTCGCGACCTGCCTATCACGTCTGCACGCATCAAGGAGGCCCTCAATGGCTAACCGTCCGCTTCAACTGACCCTCAACGGTCAATCTGTCGGCCCAGTGGACATCCCTGATGATCTGCCGATGATCGACTACCTGCACGAATACAAAAACCTCACTGGCTCGCGCCTGGGTTGCGGTCAGGGCATCTGCCACGCGTGCGTGGTGATCGTCGATAACCCGGACGGCACCAGCGAAGAAGTGCGCACCTGCATCACCGGCGCGCATTACTTCGAAGGCAAGAAAGTGCGGACCATCGAAGGTCACGCGACCCGCGATGAGCAGGGCAAGGTCACTCAGTTGAACCCGATCCAGCAACGTTTCGTCGATGAGTTCGCGTTCCAGTGCAGCTACTGCGCGCCGGGGTTTGTGAATGCCGCGACGGTGCTGGTGGAAAAACTTCAGCGTCAGCCGATCGTTAAAAGTCAGCTGGAGAAAGTCATCGAGGACAGTCTCGGTCACCATATCTGCCGCTGCACTGGCTACGTCCGCTATTACAGCGCCACGCGCAACGTGCTGACCGATCTCGGCCTGGTCAAGGAGGGTTAAGCATGAAGCCTCTACTTTCCCGCCTGGCATTGGTGGTTGGTCTGGCTGCGCCGGCGTTAATGGCTCACGCGGACGATCAGGTCAAGCGCGGCGATTACCTCGCTCGCGCCGCCGACTGCATGGCGTGCCATACCGCACCGGGTGGCGCACCGTTTGCGGGCGGCCTGCCGATTGTCTCGCCGTTCGGGACGATTTATGGCACCAACATCACCCCGAGCAAAGAGCACGGCATTGGCCTGTACAACGATGACGAATTCTTCGCCGCGCTCACCGAAGGCAAGCGCCGCGATGGCGCGAACCTGTATCCGGCGATGCCTTACACCTCGTATCACCTGATGCCCCGTGAAGACTCGGACGCGATTCATGCGTACCTGAAGACCGTCGAGCCGATCGAGCGTGCGGCGCCGATCACCCGCCTGAGCTTTCCGTTCAACGTGCGCCTGGGCCTGATGGGCTGGAACATGCTCTACGGCAAAGACGTGGAACTCGCGCCGACCGAAGGCAAAAGCGAAGCCTTCAAGCGCGGCCAGTACCTGGTCGACGTGCTCGGTCACTGCGGCGAATGCCACACCCCTCGTGGTTTGCCGGGTGCGATGCAGCAGGACAAGCGCCTGACCGGTGGCCTGCTCAACGGCTATCTGGCACCAGGCCTGCTGGCCAATGACCTGGCCGCTCGCGGCTGGAATCATCAGGACTTGAGCTCGTTCCTCAAGCACGGCATGAGCGCCCAAGGCACGATGTTCAGCGAGATGTTTCCGGTGTTCCACAACAGCACTCAAGGTCTCAATGACCCGGATCTGGCGGCGATGGCGACGTTCCTGCTTGGCGATCAGCCGCCGGCGGCGAAGATCCTCAACGACATGCCGTTGGACAAGCTCAGTGCCAGCGCCCAGCGCGGCCGTCAGGAATACCTGAATGTCTGCGCCGGTTGCCATGCGGTTGGTGGCGAAGGCAAGCCGCACATCGCCGTGGCCATGCGCGGCAACACCACGCTGCGCCTGGAAGATCCGCGCAACCTGGTTCGGGTGATCGACGACGGTATCGGTGAGCAGAAGTTTTCCGGTTTCGAACACCTGCAACCAATGCCGGGATTCGCCGAAAAACTCAGCCACGAGCAACTCACTGATCTGCTCAACTACCTGCGTCAGGGCTGGGGTGGTCAGTCGGGTGATCTGGCGGTAAACGACGTGCAGAAAGTACGGGCCGATGCACCGCCGCTCGAGCACAAGGCGCACTGACATGCAGCATCTCGATCTGCAAGTCGTGCGACGGGCGCTGGAATGGTCGATGGCCGGTCAGCGCATTTGGCTGTGCACGGTGCTTGCCACCTATGGCTCGGCGCCGCGTGCGCCGGGCTCATTGCTGGCGGTAAATGCTGAAGGGCAATGGATCGGTTCGCTGTCCGGCGGCTGCGTCGAGGAGGATTTTCTCGAGCGTGTCGCCGAGGGCGCGTTTCTGGATGCGGTCAGCGTGGTTCGTTACGGAGAGGGCGACGATCCACGTTCGCGGGTAAGCCTGCCCTGTGGCGGCGTGCTCGATGTGCTGGTGGAGAAGCTTGATTCCGATTGCGAGGTTCAAGCTCACTTGCGAGAACTGGAGTCGGCGCTGTTGGGGCAGTGTCGCTTGATCCGGGAAATCGATCTGGCCAGCGGCGTGCGCCGTTTGTTCACTGACAGCGAGCAAGGCGTGCGCATCGAGCGTGAGATCGACCGCGTACGTGTGCGCGTCGGGGCGGCTCAGCGCTTGTTGCTGGCAGGGTATTCCAGCGTCGCTCAGGCCTGTGCGGAGTTTGCTGTTGGTTTGGGGTTCGAGGTCATTCTCTGTGATCCTCGCGACGAAGTGCTGGAAGGCGTGGTCCTGGAAAACGTCGAGATTCGTCGTCAGTTACCGTCAGTATTCATTGCTGACGGCGGCTGTCACCGCGATACGGCGGTAGTGGCGTTGACCCACGATCCTCGCATCGATGATCTGGCGATGATGGAAGCGGTGCGCACCGATGCGTTTTACATCGGTGTGATGGGGTCGATGCAGACCTCGCAGAAGCGTTTCGAGCGACTGCGAAGAATTGGTGGTTTGGGTGATGCCGAGCTGGCGCGGATCCATGCGCCAATCGGTCTGAACCTGGGCAGCAAGACTCCCGCGGAAATCGCCCTGGCGGTACTCGCCGATATCCTGCGGATCCGCAGCGGCATTGCGCGAGATCGGCTCTAACGTTACTCCTTTGTGGGAGCGAGCCTGCTCGCGAAGAGGTCGGCACAGTCAACATCCATGTTGACTGTTTCGCTGCCTTCGCGAGCAGGCTCGCTCCCGCAAAGATTTTCGGTGTCTGTCAGTACCCGAGCTTGTCTCGCAACCCGTAGTACCAGGCGCCCAACGCCGCAAACGGCGTGCGCAGCAATTGCCCACCCGGGAACGGGTAGTGCGGCAAATCGGCAAACGCATCAAAACGCTCAGCCTGGCCACACAACGCTTCAGCCAGCACCTTGCCCGCCAGGTGCGTGTAGGTCACGCCATGGCCGCTGCAACCCTGGGAATAGTAGATGTTGTCGCCCAGCCGTCCGACCTGAGGAAGACGCGACAGTGTCAGCAGGAAATTGCCGGTCCAGGCGTAGTCGATTTTCACGTCCTTGAGCTGTGGGAAGGCCTTGAGCATTTTCGGTCGAATGATCGCCTCGATGTTCTCCGGGTCCCGCGCGCCATACACCACGCCACCGCCGAAAATCAGGCGCTTGTCGCCGGTCAGGCGGTAATAGTCGAGCAGGTAGTTGCAGTCTTCGACGCAGTAATCCTGCGGCAGCAAGCTTTTCGCCAACGCCTCCCCCAACGGCTCGGTAGCTATCACCTGAGTCCCGCACGGCATCGACTTGGCTGCCAGCTCCGGCACCAGATTGCCCAGGTAGGCGTTGCCGGCAACGATGATGAACTTGGCCCTGACCTTGCCTTGTGGCGTGTGCACGACCGGGTTCGCACCCCGTTCGATGCGCACCGCCGGCGACTGCTCATAGATCGTGCCGCCCAACAACTCCACGGCCGCCGCTTCACCGAGCGCCAGGTTCAGCGGGTGAATATGGCCGCCGCTCATGTCGAGCATGCCGCCGACGTATTGATCGCAGCCCACCACTTCACGGATGCGGCGTTGATCCATCAGCTCAAGTTGCGTGTGACCAAAACGCTCCCACAGTCGTTTTTGCGATTCCAGATGGCCCATCTGCTTGGCGGTGATGGCGGCGAACACGCCGCCGTCCTTCAAATCGCACTGGATATTATATTTGGCAACCCGCTCCCGAATGATCCGCCCACCCTCGAACGCCATCTGCCCCAGCAGCTGAGCCTGCTTTGGACCGACACTGCGTTCGATCACATCGATATCACGGCTATAGCTGTTGACGATCTGGCCGCCATTGCGCCCCGACGCACCAAAACCCACCTTGGCCGCTTCCAGGACCGTCACCCGAAAACCGTTCTCCAGCAGAAACAGGGCAGAGGACAGACCCGTGTAACCGGCGCCGATTACACAGACATCAGTCTCTACGTCATCCAGCAAGGCCGGGCGCGGCGGAACCGCATTGGCCGATGCGGCGTAATAGGACTCTGGGTAAGGTGTGTTCGCCATCCTGCCGCCTCTGTTTAATATATTTTACGAGTGCGTCGATCCTACCCGAGTTAAAAATCGACCGCCAGCCACCGGAAAATCTTCTTTGCAGCTGCGAAATTAAATATTTTGCATATTCATAGGGTTAGCTCGAAAAAAGGTGTTGACACCCCTCCGGAATTCCGTAGAATGCCGCCTCACAGCAGGCACGTAGCTCAGTTGGTTAGAGCACCACCTTGACATGGTGGGGGTCGTTGGTTCGAGTCCAATCGCGCCTACCAAACAAAATCCGCTCTGCTGGGCGGTCTAGAAGGGCTCACCGAAAGGTGGGCCCTTTTTTGTGCTGTGGATTTCATGCAGAACGTTCACAAAATATCGGGTTCGTTCACACTGGGCAATGTGAACGCCGATATCAGCTCATTCTTGGGTGGGGTTCTGCTCTGCGTCGATGTGGTTGGGGCGGGTGTTGAAAGTAGTGATCAGCCTTGCGACTGCTTGATGGCAATGTCTCGGATAGTCTGGATATTCTGATGGATTGCTGAGAGTACAAACCACACTCCAGAACCTAGGCACCCAGCGGCGAAGCCAATCAGGGCGCCGATGTACTCATAGTTGCCTTTCATCGCGAAGTAACCCACAACCGTTGCAACGATGATTCCTGCCCAAGCGAAGAAATTCACTACGGTAATCACGATGTCTTTCATTGTCTTTGCTTCCTGCGTGGTTAGAGTGGGGTCACTTTGCCATCATCAGGTTGAGCGGTAAACGGTGGTTCTAAAAGGGTCTTGGCTCGCAACTATATACAGCGGAATTTTGAGATAGGGTTCGCGCCCTTAAAAATCCGAATGACTGTTTTCAATCGCTGAAAATCAGTGAAAAATGGTGCGCTCCAGCTAGGTCGCGGCCTACACGCTCGTTCCACCTTTCACACACAAATTACGCACAGGTTTATCCACAGGTGGTACGTTGCAACACCCCGTAAAACCCATTATCTTGTATTCCGACGGCGAAAAAACCCTACATGTAGGGATTTCCGTTAGCTGCTGACCTCGAACGAGGTGCTTAGAAAAGTCTGCGAGTGGTCGTGTTCGGTCTGGACAACTTAGATCACAACCACCCGCACCAACTAAAGCTAAACAGTAGCGATTACGTTAGCCCTAGGGGGATTGCATTGAGCCAAACATTGACGGGATCGTCAACGGTTCTCTGCTGGCCGGTACTCCATTAGGGCTGACACAAAACCTAAATTTGGAGTATCACCGCATGACCATCAATAGTAAGAAGACCTCATCCAAGGTGGCCAAATTGGCCTCCGAAACCCTCAGTAACTCGAACGCATCCGCGATTGCTAAACGCCTCGCCGCTTCGGCGTTAGCTCAAACCCACTCCGCAAAACAGACAAGTGCTGAAATGGAAACGGTTGCGGGCAAGGTTCTCCAGAGCGACAAATACAGTGAGGAAACAAAGGCCCTCGCTGCGTCTGTTGTCTCCCAAGCCAACAAAGCACGGGGGGAGTGAATCATTTCCCTTCATGCATCCGCGACAGTTGATTTGGATAACTTCGTAAGCTCGACAGCTCGTAGCAAATTCAACGAAGAGCTGAAGAAAAAGAAGTTTACGAAGCACAAACTCACAACGCTTTGGACGGTTACGTTTACGCCCGGCACTTCGAGGGCGTGGGCCGAAAATTACGTTCGAGAAAGTATTGATGCTGCTGCGTCCGCAGGGATTTCCACCTACGAAGCTTTCGTATCAGTTAGTGAAGCTCCGCCAGTCGAGTGGAAGAAGAGCGCAACAAACCCTCTCTTAGAGGGGTTGTTGCGGTTCCAGAAGTAAAAGGCTTTAGGCCCCACTCCGGTGGGGTTTTTCATATCTGGCCATCTGGTTTCGGCTATAGATAATTTCGACGCAGCTTTTCTATAGCTGTGGCGATTTCCAAATCCCGCGAAAATCGGGATAGCACTTCTGATGTGAACTCCCAAAATCCCGCGAAAAATAATGGCCTCGCGTTTGGGAGGCACCCCCCTCCATTCTGAAAACGGTCGGCGTGGCCCAGGCACTTAGCATTGCACGAGTGGCTCAACCAGAAAGCTGACAAATCACAAAATAACACTAGGCTGCTGGGAGCTCTTACAGCCTCAGAACGAGACGTTGAAGGCGAGCATCAAGCGACGTACTGCCGTTGGTGTGAACTCGCTGCCAGGAGCTGTACGCAAGCCTTTGGAGTTGAGGCAATCAGCTACTGACTGAAGCGTATTCACTTTGTTGTACAGGCAGGCGAGCAGGTGGGGTTGTGCAACGTCTAACGCGAATTTGAGGGCGTTTGCAGCCTCTGTAAAAGCTTCTGGGTCCATTCGTCCCTTCGTAGATGATTCCGCCTTCTGTGACGTCCCGTACGTCGCTTTCGACGTATTGATAGAAGCTCGCAACCAACTGAGCGTCCTCTGGCGAGAGGTAGCCCAGCTTCCCGAGGTTGGCGATATAAACTCTGCAATAGTGTTGGGGAAAACCGCATACCGAGCCTGCAACTCCGCGTTCAATGGTCGAGGTCCATGGTGGAACTCGGGAGCTTCCCATATTAATCAGGCGCTACCGAAGAGGCTTTGGGACAACCTCGGACTGGTCTCAATACTGGATACGATAAACCGGCTTAGCCGCATAACCTGAACCGCCGTATACGGAACCGTACGTACGGTGGTGTGAGAGGACGGCGGATGTAAATCCGCCTCCTACTCGATTCTTGGATTTCATGCGGAACGTTCACAAAGTATGGGGTTCGTTCACACTGGACTGCGGGCTGGTATTCCAACTCAAGAGTGACAGCGGAGCTGGCCATTGAGTCGGGCTTTTTGCTTTTCTACAGTTCTATGAGCCTTGGCATTTGCCGGGGCTTGGTGTAAGCGCAAAAGTTAAGTCGATAGGGTTGTCGGGCGAAAGCGATGGTTGCAAACAAATAGCGTGCAGGCTAAAAAATGTCATCGTCGTCTCGAAGGTGGCGATACCAGCCATACAGCGCTAGACCAAGAGTCGAAATGATTATAGCTATGACGATGAAGACTAGATAACGCACCATTCGGTTGCCCTGGGCGTGAGTGGTTGTGGTGCGTCCCTGCCGGTGAGCGAAAATAAGCCCCTGGGAATCCGCTGTCTATAGGGCAATGCCTTAGTTGGCCGGTCTTTTTTCATACGTGAGGCTAGGGCGCCAGAGCCCAGCCATTGCGCTGGGCTCTTTGCATCTGGGGCTCGGCGCGATGCCGCATTTCCTGATGAAAAAATCCTTTGAGTCAGGCAATCAACTCTACTTTGCCGGTAGCCAGGCGATAGACGCCCCCCACTATTTTCAATGTTCCTTTGCCGAGCGCATCAGTCAGCAGCGGTGAGGCATTTTCAAGGCGCTTGACCGAGTCTTTGACATTTTGTGCGGTCGCGTTTTCCATGAGGTTCCCAGGCTCAGAAAGCACTTTTTCGATAGCTGGCTTGAGTGCGTCAGTCAATTTCGGGATCTGTCCAGGGAAAACGGTGTGGTCTTTGACTGCCTTTATTCCTGCACTAATAGCGCCGCAACTCTCATGGCCGAGTACGAGGATCAGGGGTGCCCCGAGCACTGCAACAGCGTATTCGAGGCTGGCCAACCCTTCATCGGTGACGAAATTGCCAGCGACGCGTATGGCGAAAAGATCGCCACGTGCGGTGTCAAAAGCGTACTCAGGGGCGATGCGGGAATCCGAGCAACTCAGTACCGCGACGAACGGGTTCTGCCCGGAGACCAGGGCTTCCCGCTCATCCATGAAATTGTGTGTCTTGGAGGTGCCGGTAACATACCGTTTATTTCCCGCCATAAGCCTTTTGAGGGCCATTTCAGGGCTGATTGAGTTTTGGGGTTTCGGGGGTGGGGCCGTTTTCTCTGCCGCCTGGATGATATTGTCGGGCAGCGCACCGGCCAGTAGCAGCGCGCCGGCGCCCAGTCCGGCAAGCCGGAGGAATCTACGACGACCACTCGCGTTTTCAAGTGGGTTTGAATCACATGATTTACACATGATCTTGTGTACTCAGGTTGGTTGCGTGGAGTGACTGCGGTTGGGGGGCTAGTGCGTTGAGGAGTCTTCAGCACTGGTAGGGAGTCTAGACGTTGGGCAACGTTATCCCTTGGCGATGCAAGCCTTCATTTCATGGGCTACTACTGACGGGCTGACTCAACTTCGTCCTGACAGGAGTATCTCGATGCTGGTTCACTGGTTTTTTGCGGCGGTTCACCTGTTAGCTTTTGCCCTGGCTTTTTGGGCCGTGCTCACTCGCGGTACGGCGTTTCGGCGCCTGGCAGCCGGAACGGGGGAGCCTCGCAGCGTATTGATCGCGGATAACCTATGGGGGATCTCTGCAGTCATTCTCCTGATCACTGGCGGGATGCGCGCTTTTGGTGGGTATGAAAAGGGCGCTGATTACTATCTTCATCAGCCGCTGTTCCATCTGAAGATGGCGCTGTTCGTCTGCATCCTGTTGCTTGAGGTTGCACCGATGATGACGCTGATCAAATGGCGGATTGCGCTGGGGCGGGGTGCGGCTATAGATGCCGGCCGTGCGAAGCTGTTCGCGCGGATCAGTCATACCGAAGCGTTGCTGGTGTTGCTAATCATGGTGGCGGCCACAGGCATGGCGCGTGGAGTGGTGTTTGGTTAGTCTCGGGGTTAACCCGAAACGTCTGACCGTCACCTGAGGCTTGTCGGTAGTCTCGGCTTCGGAAACTGACGTCATCACAAAGAAGGCCGTGACCTCTCGAGACACAGAGACACAGAAATGATGGGCGATGCGGCGCTTGAATCTTTAGCCAGCCGTGATTCCAAAACGAACGGGCTGGCTACTGACTGCAACAGGATTCAGGGAGTTTGCGGCTTGTCCGGAGCGGTCAGACCGGCCTGAATACGTTGATAAATTTCTTCGCGGTGCACTGCAACGTCTTTCGGAGCGTTGATGCCAATCCTGACTTGTTGGCCGCTAACGCCCAGAATGGTGATCGTAATATCGTCACCTATGTTTATGCTTTCACCGACTTTGCGGGTGAGTATCAGCATGGTCTTCTCCTTGATTGCTTTGTAGGGCACCTGATTCGAACAGTGCAGAGGTCGGTGGTATGTATAGATTAGTGCGAAGTCTCACAGTTTGGGTGCCTCTTTCTGACGCGCAGATGCTGCATTAATTCCCAAGGCGTAACTATACAGAGGCCGCAACCATCATTCTCGTTGTTTTCAGCCGATTTTGCGGCACTCGGGAAGTATTCATGAATGTTAAAATCGTTGCTTTAAGCCTTCAGAGGGACGCGTTGTGTGCAAAATGGTCTTGGTAATCGCGGTACTGGCGTTGGCGGGATGCGGTGAGGGCAAGGGTGTAGACGCTCAAAGGCCGAAACCGGCGATCGTTTCAACGTCGGCATCGGCGGCGGCAACAACCGGGCCGCAATGGGATCTCGAAGTGCGAGGCGAAACCACACAGGCGGTCAGCGACCTGAGCGGCTGGTTGATCGAACACAGCTTTATTTCGAACGTTGTCATGGAAAATGGCAAGTCTCGTATCCTGATGGGGCCATTCAATACGAAAGCCGAGGCCGAGGCCAAACAGGCAGAGGTCGACGCAGCGCTCGTTCGGGCGAAGAAACAGAACATTCAATTGCTGGTCCTCGAGCATCCTGCTGCCCGGTAGGTGCTCGAATAAAGCGATTTGAAACGAACAAAGGCCTCGGGTATCACGCCCGAGGCCTTTGTGTTTCAGCGAGCGTTCAACCGCAGGCTTCCATGTCCACCGGGCCGACAAAATCGTTGCCGCGTCCCATGACGCACGCCACGCTCTGATTACGCTGACGCTCCCAGGCTTGTACCGGATAGGTCTTGTTCCACGCTTCGTACAGTTGGCGATCCTGTTTCGTCAAGCTCAAGCCGTACTGCTTGCTCATGTAAAAGTAAGTCCGGGCGATCATGCCGCGAATGGAAGGGCGGGGCATGACCTTCTTCGCCTTGAAGTCGACCTGGGTCAGGCATGAGCCATATTGACCCGACTGCACCGGCAGCCAACCGAAATTGAAGTTATTGCGATCGCCGTTCACCTCACCAATGCTCGGCACCAGGTTATGCAGGTCGGCCTCGGCCTTTTGATAGACCGGGTCGTAGCGCGTGCAGTTCTTGCGCCCGCCTGCTTGCCAGCATTGACGCTGATGGCCAATCTGCCAGGCCGGGACAATGTGTTCCCACTCAATGCGGGAGGCACGCGTGGCATTTTTGCGCGGCACATAGCCGCAGGCTGACAGGTTCACCTTGTTGCCGGTGTATTTGCACCCGCAATAGAACTCGGTGGATTGCGGCGCATACAGCTTCCAGGCGACTTTCTTGGCTTCGTCGAAGGTGCGTGGGGCATCGGCCTGTGCGCCCATGGCGAAGAACAGGAACAGCAAAGCAAAACAACGGGCACTCATTGAATCAATCTTCCGTCGGCACAACCCAGAAAATCTGCACGCCGCCGTCATCGCGATAGGCGAGGGTGACGTTGTCGTTCTCATCGATTTCTTCGAGCAACTGTTCCCACTCATCCACGGGTTCGTCCGGCAGCCGGAAGATCAGTGCGGCTTTGGCTTTCTGAGCGGAGGGGGAATTGATGATTTTCTGAACGCGCAGGCCCATGCGTTCATAGGTGCCAGCAGAGACAGGGGTGGATGCCACGGGATTATCCTTATTAAGCTGTACGTGCATACAGTATTTAACTGTAAGCATTTTCGCAACTGCTTAAAATTCCAGAAAATCCTCTGACATCTGTTTTTTCCGTTTTGTGCAGGAAGAAAGGAGTGTTGTTGTCAGATGAAAAGCGCGAACCACTCACCAATGATGGCGAGTGGTAACCGCGGAGCCCGGTCGGAGTCGACCGGGGCGAGGGCGAATCAGTATTCCCAGAACATCCGTTGCAGCTCTTTGCTGTCGTTGGTCTTGGTCAGAGCGACCATCGCCAGGATGCGAGCCTTCTGTGGGTTCAGGTCATGCGCGACGACCCAGTCGTACTTATCGTCAGGCTGTTCAGCGTTACGCAGTACGAAACCACCGGCGTTGACGTGGGAAGAGCGAATGATTTGCACGCCATCCTTGCGCAGGGCTTGCAGCGCTGGAACGACCCGCGAAGAGACCGAGCCATTGCCGGTGCCGGCGTGGATGATGGCTTTGGCGCCTGACTGAGCCAGCGCTTTGTAGGCGGTGTCGCTGACATTGCCATAGGAGTAAGCGATTTCGACGTCTGGCAGGCTCTTGATGTTCTTGATGTCGAATTCCGAATCCATGGTGTGACGCTTGGCCGGCAGGCGGAACCAGTAGGATTTGCCTTCGACCACCATACCGAGCGGGCCCCAGGCACTTTTAAACGCCTCGGTCTTGATGTTGATCATTTTGCTGACATCACGACCCGACTGGATTTCATCGTTCATGGTCACCAGCACGCCTTTGCCGCGTGCATCCTGGCTGCTGGCCACAGCCACGGCGTTGTACAGGTTCAGCATGCCGTCAGCCGACATTGCGGTGCCTGGGCGCATCGAGCCAACGACGATGATCGGCTTGTCGGTTTTTTCCACCAGGTTCAGGAAGTAGGCGGTTTCTTCCAGGGTGTCGGTGCCGTGAGTGATGACGATACCGTCGACGTCTTTGCTGTCGGCCAGTTCAGCCACACGACGACCCAATTGCAGCAGGTTGTCGTTGGTGATGCTTTCGGACGCAATCTGCATAACCTGTTCGCCACGAACGTTAGCTAATTGACTCAGTTGCGGAACACCGGCGATCAATTGGTCGATGCCGACTTTCGCCGCTTGATAGGTTGCACTGTTGGCGGCGCTGGCGCCCGCGCCGGCGATGGTGCCACCAGTGGCCAGGATCACCACGTTCGCCAGTTTTTGTTTGGTTTCGACTTCTTTTGCCTGAAGGGCGGTAGGCAGGAGGAGCAGCAGGGCCAAAGCGCCCGGAACTAAGGTCTTGAAAGCAGATGTCATTATTTTTCTCTCTAGTAGTGAGACAGTGCTGATGCAGGTTCATCTAGATACGCCCCAGGACGATCTGAACGCTTGGGGTGAGTGAGAAGGAGCAGGATCCGTACCAGCCATGTCTAGTGTTGAAAAAAAATCTCTAACATGATGATTTATATCAATTATTAGCGTTGCACCAGATGCGGTTTAAACAGGTTGTTGTCCGGGTTTCCGAATATGTATTGCATTCGCGTTCGGCTCTCCGAAAAGGACTACAGCTTCTGTTGAACTAGTCGTCTTGTAAGATCGTAAAACCGCGCTAAAGAAATCCGGGCGCAGGTCGATGCTTCCTTAAAGGATCTTTTTTAAAGGGAGTTCACATGTCGTTAACCGTCGGTTTTCCTAATGCCGCTGCAATCATGATCGGTGGCAAGTCGCCCGCGACTGTCGGCACCTTGAGTGACGGGGCGTCGGAGACAGGCGCGCCTTTGCCGGGCAAGGAAGAGAGTGGCGATAACAGGGTCAAGGCAGGTGGTGGTGCTCAAGACGCAGCGACATCCGAGACAGGCAGCAATCAAAGTATTGCGGTGAAGATGCTGCTCAAGCGTATGCAAGAGCTTCAAAAGCAACTTCGCGAGCAACAGCAGCAGCTCGTGGCGGCTCAAGTCGCGTCTTATCCGACACCGGAAGCCAAGGCAACCGCTGTGATGTCGATCCAGTCGCAGATCGCCGAAACCAGTGCCGCGCTGGCACAGGTAGCTGGCAGTCTGGTCAAGGAATTAGTCAAGAATGCCAGTTCTGGCGGGCTGATCAGCACCACCGCGTAGTGTCCTGTTTTTTGACCGTTTAAACGCAAAACGAAACTTTCCGGCCGTTGACAATGTCGGCCGGGTTCGCATAGTTTGGTCAACGCAAACGTTTGCGAGGCTCTGTCAGTGGCTCAATCCATCGGCAACCCGATGAAACCTATGCCAGTGCAAGCGTTGCTCATAATAATCATAAGATCGGAGTGAACCCATGAAGCTGCCATTCGCTGGACGTCTTCTCGCTGTCGCTATGCTGGCTGCCGCATCCGCCGCGTTGCCTGTCTCTTCGGCCTTCGCCGATACGCCTGAAAAGCCCAAAGTCGCGCTGGTCATGAAATCGCTGGCCAACGAGTTCTTCCTGACCATGGAAGATGGCGCCAAGGCTTACCAGAAAGACCACTCCGACCAATTCGAACTGATTTCCAACGGCATCAAGGACGAAACAGACACCGCCAACCAGATCCGTATCGTCGAGCAGATGATCGTGTCCAAGGTCAATGCACTGGTCATCGCACCGGCTGATTCCAAGGCCATGGTGCCGGTGATCAAGAAAGCCGTCGATGCCGGTATCACCGTGATCAACATTGATAACCAGCTGGACCCAGGTGTCGTCAAAAGCAAAAACATCACCGTCCCGTTTGTAGGCCCGGATAACCGCAAAGGCGCGCGTCTGGTGGGTGACTACTTGGCCAGGCAGCTGAAGGCCGGGGATGAAGTCGGCATTATTGAAGGCGTTTCCACCACCACCAACGCACAGGCCCGCACCGCTGGCTTCAAGGACGCGATGGAGGCTGCGCAAATCAAGGTCGTTTCCGTCCAGTCTGGCGACTGGGAAATCGACAAGGGTAATAAAGTCGCCGCTTCGATGCTGAGCGAATACCCGAACATCAAGGCCCTGTTGGCCGGCAACGACAGCATGGCCGTCGGGGTCGTTTCTGCCGTGCGTGCGGCGGGCAAGGCGGGCAAGGTGCAAGTGGTCGGCTACGACAACATCAACGCCATCAAGCCGATGCTCAAGGATGGCCGCGTTCTGGCCACCGCTGACCAGTTTGCAGCCAAGCAAGCCGTATTCGGCATTGAGACTGCACTGAAAATCATCAAAGGTGGGAAGGTCGATAGCGGCATCAACGGCGTAATCGAAACTCCAGTAGAGCTGGTGACCAAGTAGTCCTTCTGGCGACACAAGGTGCTTGCCCGTCCGGGCGAGCACATGGAGAGTTTTTTATGTCAGTTTGCGCCCCGAACGCTGTCCTCTCGGTCAGCGGTATCGGTAAGACCTACGCCCAACCGGTCCTGACCGGCATCGACCTGACGCTCATGCGTGGCGAAGTGCTCGCCCTGACCGGCGAGAACGGTGCCGGCAAAAGCACGCTGTCGAAAATCATTGGCGGCCTGGTCACGCCGACCACCGGCCACATGCAGTTTCAGGGGCAGGATTACCGCCCCGGCAGCCGGACCCAGGCTGAAGACCTGGGCATCCGCATGGTCATGCAGGAACTTAACCTGTTGCCGACCCTGTCGGTGGCGGAAAACCTGTTTCTCGACAATCTGCCGAGCAAGGGTGGCTGGATCAGCCGCAAGCAACTGCGCAAGGTCGCGATCGAGGCCATGGCTCAGGTCGGGCTCGACGCGATCAACCCGGATATCCTGGTCGGCGAGCTGGGCATCGGTCACCAGCAAATGGTCGAAATCGCCCGCAACCTGATTGGCGATTGCCGTGTACTGATCCTCGACGAACCCACCGCGATGCTGACGGCCCGTGAAGTCGAGATGCTGTTCGAGCAGATCACTCGCCTGCAAGCTCGCGGCGTCTCGATCATCTATATCTCGCACCGCCTCGAAGAACTCGCGCGGGTCGCTCAACGCATTGCGGTACTGCGCGACGGCCACCTGGTCTGCGTCGAGCCGATGGCCGATTACAACAGCGAGCAATTGGTGACATTGATGGTCGGTCGCGAGCTCGGCGAACACATCGACATGGGCCGGCGCAAGATTGGCGCTCCGGCGTTGACGGTCAAAGGACTGACCCGCTCCGACAAGGTCCGCGACGTGTCTTTCGAAGTGCGCGCCGGCGAGATTTTCGGGATTTCAGGATTGATCGGAGCAGGGCGCACCGAGTTGCTGCGCCTGATTTTCGGCGCCGATGTCGCAGACAGCGGTACGGTTGCGCTGGGTTCGCCGGCTCAAGTGGTGAGTATTCGTTCACCGGCCGATGCGGTCGGTCATGGCATCGCCCTGATTACCGAAGACCGCAAGGGTGAAGGCTTGCTGTTGAGCCAATCGATCAGCGCCAACATTGCGTTGGGCAACATGCCGGTGATTTCCAGTGGTGGCTTCGTCAACAACGCTGACGAGATGGCCCTGGCTCAGCGTCAGATCGACGCCATGCACATCCGCAGTTCCAGTCCGACGCAACGGGTGTCGGAACTGTCCGGTGGCAACCAGCAGAAAGTCGTGATCGGTCGCTGGCTGGAGCGCGATTGCGCGGTGCTGCTGTTTGACGAGCCGACCCGCGGCATCGACGTTGGTGCCAAGTTCGACATCTATGCACTGCTCGGTGAGCTCACCCGCCAGGGCAAAGCGCTGGTGGTGGTGTCCAGCGACTTGCGTGAACTGATGTTGATCTGCGACCGGATCGGCGTGCTGTCGGCAGGGCGTCTGATCGACACCTTCGAACGCAACAGCTGGACGCAGGATGATTTGCTGGCTGCCGCTTTCGCCGGCTACCAAAAACGTGATGCGCTGCTCAATGAAGCAGCGCCTAGGGATCTCCCATGAAAACTGCAACGCTTGCTGGCAAACGTAGTGGCAATTTTTACGGCCTCGGCACCTATCTGGGCCTGGCCGGTGCCTTGCTGGCGATGGTCGCGCTGTTCTCGGTCCTGAGCAGCCATTTCCTGTCTTACGACACCTTCAGCACCCTGGCCAACCAGATTCCGGATTTGATGGTCCTGGCGGTCGGCATGACGTTCGTGTTGATCATCGGCGGTATCGACCTGTCGGTGGGCTCGGTATTGGCGCTCGCAGCGTCGACGGTCAGCGTGGCGATACTTGGCTGGGGCTGGAGCGTATTGCCCGCAGCGCTGCTAGGCATGGCTGTAGCGGCATTGGCCGGCACCATTACCGGCTCGATCACCGTGGCGTGGCGGATTCCTTCGTTCATTGTGTCCCTCGGCGTGCTGGAAATGGCTCGCGGCGTGGCGTATCAGATGACCGGTTCACGCACGGCCTATATCGGTGATGCTTTCGCGTGGCTGTCCAATCCGATAGCGTTCGGCATTTCGCCCTCGTTCATTATTGCCTTGCTGATCATCTTCATTGCCCAGGCCGTATTGACCCGGACGGTGTTCGGTCGCTACCTGATTGGTATTGGCACCAACGAAGAGGCGGTGCGTCTGGCGGGGATCAACCCAAAACCCTACAAGATCCTGGTGTTCAGTCTGATGGGGTTGCTGGCCGGTATTGCTGCGCTGTTTCAGATTTCTCGCCTGGAAGCGGCGGATCCGAATGCCGGTTCCGGTCTGGAGCTGCAAGTGATCGCCGCGGTGGTGATTGGCGGCACGAGTTTGATGGGCGGTCGTGGTTCGGTCATCAGCACCTTCTTTGGCGTCTTGATCATTTCCATATTGGCAGCCGGTCTGGCGCAGATCGGCGCGACCGAACCGACCAAACGCATTATCACTGGCGCGGTGATCGTGGTGGCGGTGGTGCTTGATACTTATCGCAGTCAGCGCGCAAGCCGGCGGACCTGAGTCATGGCAACAATCAAGGATGTAGCGGCCCTCGCGGGAATTTCCTATACCACGGTTTCCCACGTGGTGAACAAGACCCGGCCGGTCAGTGAAGAAGTGCGGATCAAGGTCGAAGCGGCCATCAAAAGCCTCGACTACGTGCCCAGCGCCGTAGCCCGCTCGTTAAAAGCCAAAACCACTGCCACCATTGGCTTGCTGGTGCCTAACAGCCTCAACCCGTACTTCGCGGAACTGGCTCGCGGCATCGAGGATTACTGCGAGCGTCACGGCTACTGCGTGATCCTCTGTAACTCCGACGACAACCCGGACAAGCAACGCAGCTACCTGCGCGTATTGCTTGAGAAACGTATCGACGGGCTGATCGTGGCATCGGCCGGTGGCGACGCAGGGTTGGCGGAAGGCCTGGCCGGCGTGCGCACGCCGATGGTAATCGTCGACCGTGGACTGGACGGCGTGAATGCCGACCTGGTGCGAATCGATCACGAATATGGCGCTTATCTGGCGACCCGCCACCTTCTGGAGTTGGGGCATCGGGATATCGCCACCATTGGCGGTCCGGCAAGTACCAGCGTGGCACAGATGCGCCTGTCCGGTTATTGCCGAGCCTTGAAGGAGGCGGGTGTCGAAGTGCCTCGCGAGCGGATGCTGGAAAGTGACTTTACCAGCACCGGCGGTTACAGCGCCGCCGCAATCCTGCTGGAAAAGAACCCGCCCAGCGCTATTTTTGCCGGCAATGACATGATCGGCATCGGCGTGCTGCGGGCCGCCGCCGAGCGCAATATTCGGGTGCCGACCGAGCTGTCGGTGATCGGCTTCGACGATATCCAGATGAGCCGTTACGTCTATCCGGCGCTGACCACGGTTGGCCAATCGATCCTGCAACTGGGGGAGATGGCGGCGGCAGTACTGTTAAGACGGATCGCCACGCCGGATAGGGTCATCGATCAAAGGATTGTGACGCCCAGTATTGTCCTGCGAGAGTCGACCGCGCCTCTGGCCGGCGTGTTCGCTCAGTTCCGTTGAAAAGAGATAGCCGCTGAACCAAAAGCACCGCTGAAACAGAATTGATGAGTGGGGACGTATGCCAGCGAAAGTAGTGGTGATAGGCAGCATGAACATGGACCTGGTGACTCGCGCACCAAGGTTGCCACGTGGTGGCGAAACGCTGATCGGTGAGTCGTTTGCGACGGTCCACGGAGGCAAGGGCGCGAACCAGGCGGTCGCCGCCGCAAGGCTGGGTGCGCAGGTATCGATGGTCGGTTGCGTAGGCCGCGATGCCTATGGCGAAGAACTGCGGGGGGCGCTGTTGGCCGAGCAGATCGATTGTCAGGCGGTCAGCACGGTTGATGGCTCAAGTGGCGTGGCATTGATCGTTGTCGATGACAACAGCCAGAACGCAATCGTGATCGTCGCTGGTGCCAACGGTGCGCTGACGTCAGAGGTCATCGACCGTTTCGACTCGGTATTGCAGGCCGCGGACGTGATTATCTGTCAGCTGGAAGTGCCGGATGCCACTGTCGGCCATGCGCTTGCGCGTGGTCGTGCACTGGGCAAGATCGTGATTCTCAATCCGGCACCGGCCAGTCGCCCATTGCCGGCGGATTGGTATGCGTCCATCGATTACCTGATTCCCAACGAAAGCGAAGCCGAGGCCCTGAGCGGAGTGCCAGTGGACTCTGTGGAAGCCGCCAAAACTGCCGCAACTCGGTTGATCGGTATGGGCGCCGGCAAGGTGATCATTACCCTCGGCGCCCAAGGGTCGCTTTTTGCCAACGGCAAAAGCTTCGAGCATTTCCCGGCGTTGAAAGTGAAGGCTGTCGACACCACGGGGGCGGGCGACACCTTTGTCGGTGGTTTCGCCGCGGCCCTGGCAGCTGGCGAGAGCGAAGCCCAGGCCATCCGGTTCGGCCAGATCGCCGCCGCGCTGTCAGTCACCCGTGCTGGCGCGCAACCTTCGATTCCTACCTTGTCCGACGTCCAGGCCTTTAAAGCACCATGAAAAAGACACCTTTGCTCAACGTTGCCCTGTCGCGGCTAATCGCATCCCTTGGCCATGGAGACATAGTGGTGATCGGCGATGCCGGTCTACCCGTGCCGCCAGGCGTTGAATTGATTGACCTGGCCCTGACCCAAGGCATACCCGATTTCGTCAGCACCTTGAAAGTCGTGCTCAGTGAAATGCAAGTTGAAAGCCATGTGCTCGCCAGGGAGATCCTGGACAAAAAACCGTCGGTGTTGACAACACTGAATGAGTTGGATGCCGACGGTGTGCTGGGTCAGCGTGAGCTGCTCAGCCATGACCAATTCAAAGTCCTCTGCCGACAGGCACGGGCGATTGTTCGTACAGGCGAATGCCAGCCGTACTGCAACATTGTGTTGGTGGCGGGGGTAACGTTTTAATTCTCTGTTGTCTCTTTACTGTTCCACGCACAAGGAGTGTGCCATGTACCGCTATGCTCAGAAACTGCACCACCTGCTCCGGAGCCTGCTGCTTTTGTCCCTGATTAGCGCAACAAACGCCCAAGCGGCGCAAAGAATCGACTTGATCATCGACACTGATCCAGGCGCCGACGACGTGGTTGCCTTGCTATTCGCCCTGGCATCGCCTGAAGAACTGAATATTCGCGCGTTGACCACCGTCGCCGGCAATGTGCGCCTGGACAAAACCTCGCGTAATGCGCGGCTGGCTCGAGAGTGGGCAGGGCGCGAAGAGGTACCGGTTTATGCGGGCGCCCCGAAACCGCTGATGCGCACGCCGATCTATGCCGAGGACATTCATGGCACGGAAGGCTTGTCAGGCGTCGCCGTCCACGAGCCCAAGAAGGGCCTGGCCAAGGGGGATGCAGTCAATTACCTGATCGATACCTTGAAAGCTGCCAAGCCACACAGCATCACTATCGCCATGCTGGGGCCACAGACCAACCTGGCGCTGGCGCTAATCCAGGAACCTGGAATCGCTCAGGGCATCAAGGAAGTGGTCGTCATGGGTGGGGCGCACTTCAATGGTGGCAACATCACCCCGGTGGCCGAGTTCAACCTGTTCGCTGACCCGCAGGCGGCTGAAGTAGTGCTCAACAGTGGTGTGAAGCTGACCTACCTGCCGTTGGACGTGACCCACAAGATCCTCACCAGCGATAGGCGCCTGAAGCAAATTGCCGCACTGAACAACAATGCCAGCAAGCTGGTAGGCGATATTCTCAATGAATACATCAAGGGCGACATGGAGCACTATGGCATTCCGGGTGGGCCTGTGCATGACGCCACGGTCATCGCTTATCTGCTGAAACCGGAGCTGTTCAGTGGTCGTTCGGTCAGCGTGGTGGTTGATAGTCGCGAAGGTCCGACCTTTGGTCAAACCATTGTCGACTGGCATGACAGCCTGAAGGCACCCAAAAATGCCTTCTGGGTCGAGAGCGGCGACGCCCAGGGATTCTTCGACTTACTGACCCAGTGCCTGGCTCGTCTGAAGTAATCGGCAAGCCCGCAGGTGCCAGCCTGTGGGTTTTTACGTCCTCTCGGTATCCACTGCGCATTTGAGCCCTGCCGGATATTTCTCGAATATCTGTTTGATGAAGGTCTGGGCGGCTTCGGTTCCCAGTTCCTTGACCAGGATATCGATACTGATGATCGCCAACTCCTCCGCACTGCCAGGGCTGTAGGAGCTATGGCCTTCTGGCCACTTGGCTTTGATGTCGGCGTCGATACTTACGGTGGTCATGATGGTGCTCGTGCAGTCGGGAAAGTCTGAATGTCGAGTTAACCATTTTGCGCGACGTTTGGCACTCCGACTTAGGCATGAGGGGAGGGCTATGCGACACTTGGACTTTAACGATTTATCAAGGATCGCCCTGTGCAGATCGATTTGAACACGCCTGACGGTTTAACGCTTGAGGCGGTACGTCAGTTGCTGGCCTCCGCCAGCGACGATGAACACACCCAATTGCGGGTGACCAAGGGCGGCATTGCCTACATTTCGTCAGGCATCGTCGGAGGGACCGATATCAATGGGCTGCTGTTTCGTCTGGAGACGTGGGCCAAGGGTTCCGGTTATGTAGGATTGGTCGCGGCCAGCGATGAGGTCTGGGTCATGCAGATTTTCAATGCACTGACAGAGAACTGGCCGACTCCGCCGTTCGACTACATCGATGTCTATTGAGTGTTGTTCATATTCAGTCACGATTGCGTGATGAACGGCAGGCGATGCTCAGGCAAACTCGCCGCTTGTGCGGATCGAGGGCAGGGTGATGGCTTGCACCTTGAAACCAAACTTCAGATTGGCGGTCGCAAGATCTCTGCTTAACTATTGAAAAAAGGAGGCTTCATGCCTTGGAAGCTCGCGTCATTGGGTACTTTGTTTGCCGTCACTCTGCTGGCCGGTTGCAGCAGTACGACTTCGGAATCGGCAACAGACCCTGTTACGACGACTGACACTGGCCACAGCCGTTGTGATGCAAAGGCAGCTGAATTCACCTTGGGTAAAGCCGCTTCGCCCGAACTGCTGGAGCAGGCGCGTACCCGTGCAGGTGCACAGAATGCCCGTTTCCTGATGCCTGACGACATGGTGACGCTGGAGTACCGCTCCGATCGCCTGAATTTGAACACCGATGCCAATCGGGTTGTCACCCGCGTTAACTGCGGCTGACCTCAGGCTTTTGTTTCACCCATAAAAAACCCCGTCACATGGACGGGGTTTTTTTAGTGCGCCTGGAAATTACTCTGGGCGAACTTGAGCAGCTTGCATACCCTTTTGGCCTTTCTCAGCCACGAAGGAAACGGTTTGGCCTTCTTTCAGGCTTTTGAAACCGTCGCTTTCGATAGCTTTGAAGTGTACGAACAGGTCGTCACCGCCACCTTGAGGAGTGATGAAGCCGAAGCCTTTTTCATCGTTGAACCATTTAACGGTGCCGGTTTGGCGATTAGACATGGTGTATCTCCAAGAAACATATATTTTCAGTAGTACTGTGCTGCTCAGGCCAACTGGGCACACGGGACTATCATAGTCGAAATGTTCGGTTTGGGAGCCCCCCGGAGGGATTGTTTGCTCTCATATTGCGTATTTTTCGCAGCCTTGCATGGCTGAAAGCCCCGGTTTCAGCGGCTTTGCGCTTAAAAAAAGGGGATTAAAAAAAGCCGTAAAAGCTGCGTAAATAATACAAATCAGTGGTTTTTTGCCTGTTTTTGCTGTTCGAAACACTCCAAATCAGCGCCTCGATACCCTATTTCTGGGTTTTGCACACCGAGATTTCTTGCAGTGCCCGCTGACCCAATGCTTGTGTTGGAGGGTTGTTAGGATCCATCAGCTGCGAGATTTCCTGCGTGGTGAATTTCTTCTCCAGGACATCGGCGCCGCACGCACAGTGCTTCTGGGCTTCAGACGGGTTCACGCTCTTGCTGGCAGCGATCGTACAATCTTGCATGTATTTGGCTTTCACACCGGCTGGCCAGGCGGCCTGTGCGCTCAGCGGCAACAGCATGGCCAGCGGGGCGGCAAGGGCGATAAGACGGATAAGACGCATGACTGGAACTCCTTCGGGTCGATAATTCTGTGGCAATTCTCAGCCTATTTGAGGCAGTGCGTATATCTCAAGTTCACTATGCGCCGCAAAAACGCAGAAATATTCACAGTCCGCATCCTTGAGCGTCGATGACCGTTCATCTGTGCTAGGATTCTTCGCTCGTGCTTTTGCAGACTCCGGAAGACCTTCAGTCCCGGTAGCGGCAAACGCACGAATAACCCTGATTTGAATCCCAGTCACTCTGGTTCGGTTTTCCGGTTGGCCGCAAGGCTCCTGCCGCTGTAAGGCAGGCGTTCGTTATTGAATGGCCTGGACCGGATCTTGTACTGGCTCATCCCAACCCACGTGACCTTTGGTAGGGGTCACCACTAGGAGAGGAGGCGCCATGCCAACTATTACTCTTCCCGACGGCAGTCAACGTTCATTCGATCACCCGGTTTCCGTAGCCGAGGTCGCCGCATCCATTGGTGCCGGTCTGGCCAAAGCCACCGTGGCCGGCAAGGTCAATGGCAAGCTGGTCGACGCCAGCGACATCATCGACAGCGATTCCACGCTGCAAATCATTACGCCAAAGGATGAAGAGGGGCTGGAGATCATTCGCCACTCTTGCGCCCACCTGGTTGGCCATGCGGTCAAGCAGCTGTACCCGACCGCTAAAATGGTCATTGGTCCGGTTATCGACGAAGGCTTCTATTACGACATCGCCTTCGAACGTCCTTTCACTCCGGACGACCTGGCGGCCATCGAACAGCGCATGCAGCAGCTGATCGAAAAAGATTACGACGTGATCAAGAAAGTCACTCCGCGTGCCGAAGTGATCGAAGTATTCAAGACTCGCGGCGAAGACTACAAGTTGCGCCTGGTCGAAGACATGCCGAACGAGCAGGCCATGGGCCTGTACTATCACGAAGAATACGTCGACATGTGCCGTGGTCCGCATGTGCCGAACACACGCTTCCTGAAATCCTTCAAGCTGACCAAGTTGTCCGGCGCCTACTGGCGTGGCGATGCCAAAAACGAGCAGTTGCAGCGCGTTTATGGCACAGCATGGGCTGACAAGAAGCAGCTGGCGGCTTACATCCAGCGCATCGAAGAAGCTGAAAAGCGCGATCACCGCAAGATCGGCAAGCGCCTGGGCCTGTTCCACACCCAGGAAGAGTCGCCGGGCATGGTGTTCTGGCATCCGAACGGCTGGACCCTGTATCAAGTGCTCGAGCAGTACATGCGCAAGGTTCAGCGCGACAATGGCTATCTGGAGATCAAGACTCCGCAAGTCGTTGACCGCAGCCTGTGGGAGAAATCCGGGCACTGGGCCAACTACGCCGACAACATGTTCACCACGCAGTCGGAAAACCGCGACTACGCCATCAAGCCGATGAACTGCCCTTGCCACGTGCAGGTGTTCAATCAAGGCCTGAAGAGCTACCGCGAACTGCCGATGCGTCTGGCCGAGTTCGGTGCTTGCCACCGTAACGAGCCGTCGGGTGCGTTGCACGGCATCATGCGCGTGCGGGCATTCACTCAGGACGACGCCCACATCTTCTGCACCGAAGAGCAGATGCAGGCCGAGTCCGCTGCGTTTATCAAGCTGACCATGGACGTTTATGCCGACTTCGGCTTTAAAGACGTCGAGATGAAGCTGTCCACTCGTCCGGAAAAACGCGTCGGTTCCGACGAGCTGTGGGATCGCGCCGAAGCTGCTTTGGCTGCAGCCCTTGATAGCGCTGGCCTGCCGTACGATTTACAGCCGGGCGAGGGTGCGTTCTACGGTCCGAAGATCGAGTTCTCGCTGAAAGATTGCCTTGGCCGCGTCTGGCAGTGTGGTACCCTGCAGCTCGATTTTAACCTGCCTATCCGTCTGGGAGCCGAATACGTCTCCGAAGACAACAGTCGCAAGCACCCGGTAATGTTGCACCGGGCGATCCTTGGATCCTTCGAGCGTTTCGTCGGAATCCTGATCGAGCACTACGAGGGTGCATTCCCTGCGTGGCTGGCTCCGACCCAGGCAGTGATCATGAATATCACTGATAAACAGGCAGATTTCGCCGCTGAGGTTGAAAAAACCCTCAACGAAAGCGGATTTCGTGCCAAGTCTGACTTGAGAAATGAAAAGATCGGCTTTAAAATCCGCGAGCATACTTTGCTCAAGGTTCCTTATCTCTTGGTTATCGGAGATCGGGAAGTCGAGATGCAGACTGTCGCTGTGCGTACTCGTGAAGGTGCTGACCTGGGCTCGATGCCCGTCGCCCAGTTCGCCGAGTTCCTCGCTCAAGCGGTTTCCCGGCGTGGTCGCCCAGATTCGGAGTAATTACTATTAAGCGTGAAATGAGACAAGATAAACGAGCTGCACCGAAGGCCCCGATCAACGAGAATATCTCGGCACGCGAGGTTCGGTTAATTGGGGCTGAAGGTGAACAGCTTGGGATTGTGTCAATTGAAGACGCGCTTCTTAAGGCTGAAGAGGCCAAACTGGATCTGGTGGAAATTTCCGCTGATGCAGTACCCCCTGTTTGCAAACTGATGGACTACGGCAAATCGATCTTCGAAAAGAAGAAGCAGATTGCCGCGGCCAAGAAAAACCAGAAGCAGATCCAGGTTAAAGAAATCAAGTTTCGTCCAGGGACGGAGGAAGGGGATTACCAGGTAAAACTGCGCAACCTGGTACGTTTCCTGAGTGATGGGGACAGGGCCAAGGTATCCTTGCGATTCCGCGGCCGTGAGATGGCCCACCAGGAGCTGGGGATGGAACTCCTCAAGCGAGTTGAAGGTGACTTGCTCGAGTACGGTTCGGTCGAACAGCATCCTAAGATGGAAGGACGCCAGCTGATCATGGTCATCGCCCCGAAAAAGAAGAAGTAATCAATAGGGCACGGCAGGCCTTCTGATTATGTTTATCAACTGAATGCGGAGTATCCGAACATGCCAAAAATGAAAACTAAAAGTGGTGCTGCTAAGCGGTTTTTGAAAACTGCTAACGGTATCAAGCACAAGCACGCTTTCAAGAGCCACATCCTGACTAAAATGTCGACCAAGCGTAAGCGTCAACTGCGCGGTAGCAGCTTGCTGGCACCGTGTGACGTGGCAAAAGTCGAGCGCATGCTGCGCCTTCGTTAATTTAGTCAAGAATAGAGGAAGTAACTCATGGCTCGTGTAAAGCGTGGCGTCATTGCCCGTAAACGTCACAAAAAAATTCTGAAACTTGCTAAAGGCTACTACGGCGCTCGCTCGCGCGTATTCCGTGTTGCCAAGCAAGCGGTAATCAAGGCAGGCCAATACGCCTACCGTGACCGTCGTCAGAAAAAACGTCAGTTCCGCGCTCTGTGGATCGCTCGTATCAACGCTGGTGCACGTATCAACGGCCTGTCCTACAGCCGTTTCATCGCCGGCCTGAAAAAAGCGTCCATCGAGATCGACCGTAAGGTTCTGGCTGATCTGGCAGTGAACGAAAAAGCGGCGTTTGCTGCGATTGTCGAGAAAGCTAAAGCCACCTTGGCTTAAGTACCCCCGACAGTCACCCGGCCTCACCTCTGTGGGGCCAGGTGTTAAACGTCATAAATAGGGGAAGAGCCTTCAAGCTCTTCCCCTATTTTGTATCTGGAGTCTGTACATGGAAAACCTGGATGCGCTCGTCTCTCAAGCACTAGAGGCTGTGCAAAGCGCTGAAGATATCAATGCCCTGGAGCAAATCCGGGTTCACTACCTTGGCAAAAAGGGTGAATTGACTCAGGTGATGAAGACCCTGGGGAATTTGCCGGCAGAAGAGCGTCCGCAAGTCGGTGCGCTGATCAACGTTGCCAAGGAGCGTGTCACAGAGGTTCTCAATGCCCGCAAGGCGCTGTTTGAAGAGGCCGACCTGGCCGCCAAACTGTCTGCCGAGTCCATTGACGTGACCCTGCCTGGCCGTGGCCAGAGCTCGGGTGGTCTGCATCCGGTTACCCGCACTCTGGAACGTATCGAACAGTTCTTCACCCACATCGGCTACGGCATTGCCGAAGGCCCTGAGGTCGAAGACGACTACCATAACTTCGAAGCACTCAACATCCCAGGTCATCACCCGGCCCGGTCGATGCATGACACCTTCTATTTCAATGCGAACATGCTGCTGCGCACCCATACCTCGCCGGTACAGGTCCGCACCATGGAATCGAAACAGCCGCCGATCCGCATCGTCTGCCCAGGCCGTGTGTACCGTAGCGACTCCGATATTACCCACTCGCCGATGTTCCACCAGGTCGAAGGCCTGCTGGTCGATCGCGACATCAATTTCGCCGACCTGAAAGGGACCATCGAAGAGTTCCTGCGGGTGTTCTTCGAAAAAGAACTGGCCGTGCGTTTTCGTCCTTCGTACTTCCCGTTCACCGAGCCATCCGCCGAAGTCGACATGGAATGCGTGATGTGCAGCGGTAAAGGCTGCCGTGTCTGCAAGCAGACTGGCTGGCTGGAAGTCATGGGCTGCGGCATGGTTCACCCGAACGTGCTGCGTATGTCCGGGATCGACCCGGAAGAGTTTTCGGGCTTTGCCTTCGGCATGGGCGTTGAGCGTCTGGCCATGCTGCGTTACGGCGTGAACGACTTGCGTCTGTTCTTCGACAACGACTTGCGGTTCCTCGCGCAATTTCGCTAGTCGTAACGAATTCTTAGGAGAGCAGGATGAAATTCAGTGAACAATGGCTGCGTGGCTGGGTAAGCCCGCAGGTAAGTCGCGACGAGCTGGTTGCTCGTCTGTCGATGGCCGGTCTTGAGGTCGATAGCGTTACGCCGGCCGCCGGTGAATTCAGTGGCGTGGTCGTGGGCGAGGTGATGAGCACCGAGCAGCACCCGGACGCTGACAAGCTGCGTGTTTGCCAGGTCAGCAATGGCTCGGAGACCTTCCAGGTAGTCTGCGGCGCGCCAAACGTGCGCCCGGGCCTGAAGATCCCGTTCGCCATGATCGGTGCCGAGCTTCCAGGCGACTTCAAAATCAAGAAAGCCAAGCTGCGTGGCGTTGAGTCCAACGGCATGCTGTGCTCGCAAGCCGAGCTGCAAGTCGGTGAGGGCAACGATGGCCTGATGGAATTGCCGGCCGATGCGCCGGTCGGTCAGGACATTCGCGAATACCTGAACCTGGACGACGCCAGCATCGAGGTCGACCTGACCCCGAACCGCGGCGACTGCCTGTCCCTGGCGGGTCTGGCTCGCGAAGTCGGCGCGCTGTACGCCGCTAAAGTTACCCGCCCGGTCGTTGCTGCCGTTCCAGCCGCGCACGATGAAGTGCGTTCGGTTGAAGTGCTGGCGCCAGCCGCTTGCCCACGTTACCTGGGTCGTGTAATCCGTAACGTCGACCTGTCCAAACCGACCCCGTTGTGGATGGTCGAGCGCCTGCGTCGTGCTGACGTGCGCAGCATCGACGCTGCCGTCGACATCACCAACTACGTGATGCTGGAGCTGGGTCAGCCGCTGCACGCGTTCGATCTCGCCGAAATCAACGGCGGCATCCGCGTACGCATGGCTGAAGAAGGCGAGAAGCTGGTGCTGCTCGACGGTCAGGAAGTCAGTCTGCGTAGCGATACGCTGGTGATCGCCGACCACACTCGCGCCCTGGCAATCGCCGGCGTGATGGGTGGCGAGCACAGTGGCGTCAACACCGCGACCACTCGCGATATCTTCCTGGAAAGCGCGTTCTTCGATCAGATTGCTGTCGCTGGCAAGGCGCGTTCCTATGGTCTGCACACCGACGCTTCGCACCGCTACGAGCGTGGCGTGGACTGGCAACTGGCCCGCGAAGCCATGGAGCGCGCCACTGGCCTGCTGCTGGAAATCACTGGCGGCGAAGCCGGCCCGATCATCGAAACCGTGAGCGAGCAGCATCTGCCAAAAATCGCGCCGGTAACGCTGCGTGCGCAACGCATCACCCAGATGCTGGGCATGGAAATGGATTCGGCCGAAGTCGAGCGTCTGCTCAACGCTTTGGGTCTGACTGTTTCGGCCGATGGGGCAGGGCAATGGCGCGTAGAAGTGCCAAGCCATCGCTTCGACATCAGCCTGGAAGTCGACCTGATCGAAGAGCTGGCCCGTTTGTACGGTTACAACCGTCTGCCGGTTCGCTACCCGCAAGCCCGTCTGGCGCCGCAAGCCAAGGCTGAAGCCCGTAGCGATCTGCCTGAACTGCGCCGTCTGCTGGTGGCTCGGGGTTACCAGGAAGCGATTACCTACAGCTTCATCGATCCGAAACAGTTCGAATTGTTTAATCCAGGTGTTGAACCGCTGCTACTGGCCAACCCGATTTCGAACGACATGGCGGCCATGCGCTCGTCCTTGTGGCCGGGCCTGGTGAAGGCACTTCAGCACAACCTGAACCGTCAGCAAGATCGCGTCCGTCTGTTCGAAAGCGGCCTGCGCTTCGTCGGTCAGTTGGAAGGCCTGAAGCAAGAGCCGATGCTGGCGGGCGTTGTTTGCGGTAGCCGTCTGCCGGAAGGTTGGGCGCAAGGTCGCGATGTCGTGGACTTCTTCGACGTCAAAGCTGACGTGGAAGCGGTGCTGGGCTTCGCCGGTGCACTGGATTCGTTCACGTTTGTGCCGGGCAAACACCCTGCGTTGCACCCGGGGCAAACCGCACGCATCGAGCGTGAAGGCCGCTTGGTCGGTTTCGTCGGCGCAATCCACCCTGAACTATCGAAAACCCTCGGTCTCGACCGTCCGGTCTTCGTTTTCGAGATGGTTCTGGCCGAAGTGGCATTGGGCAAAATGCCTAAATTCCAGGAGTTATCGCGCTTTCCTGAAGTGCGTCGTGACCTGGCCCTGCTGGCCGATACAGGCGTTGCAGCCAGTGCGGTACTGGACGTAATCCGTGAAAATGCAGGTGAATGGCTGACAGACCTCAGGCTATTTGACGTGTATCAGGGTAAAGGTATTGATCCGCATAGAAAAAGCCTTGCAGTTGGCTTGACCTGGCAGCATCCATCGCGCACTCTTAATGACGATGAGGTGAATACCACGACGCAAAACATCCTCACCTCGCTCGAACAAAGGTTGAACGCCACGTTAAGGAAGTGACGTATGGGGGCTCTGACGAAAGCTGAGATGGCGGAACGTCTGTATGAAGAGCTGGGCCTGAATAAACGGGAGGCCAAGGAATTGGTCGAACTGTTTTTTGAGGAAATCAGGCACGCTCTTGAGGACAACGAACAAGTCAAATTGTCCGGTTTCGGCAATTTCGACCTTCGGGACAAACGCCAGCGGCCTGGCCGCAATCCGAAAACGGGTGAAGAAATCCCGATCACGGCTCGCCGTGTGGTCACCTTTCGTCCAGGGCAGAAGTTGAAGGCCCGAGTTGAGGCTTATGCTGGAACCAAGTCATAACGACGAGCTACCCGTCATCCCAGGCAAACGCTACTTCACCATTGGTGAAGTCAGCGAGCTGTGTGCCGTAAAACCGCACGTGCTGCGCTATTGGGAGCAGGAGTTTCCTCAACTCAACCCCGTGAAACGCCGCGGAAACCGCCGGTATTATCAGCGACAAGACGTGCTGATGATCCGGCAGATCCGCGCGCTTCTTTACGATCAGGGGTTCACCATCGGCGGCGCACGCTTGCGTTTGTCCGGCGATGAAGCCAAAGACGACACCACCCAATACAAGCAAATGATTCGGCAGATGATCGCTGAATTGGAAGACGTGCTGGTTGTACTCAAGAAATAAATTCCTGCTTTTAAATACTTCCAGTTTTCAAAAGCTTGCGATATATTCTTGAGCGTTCTTCGAGGAGAGGAACAGGTTTCACGCCTAGTCGGGGCGTAGCGCAGTCCGGTAGCGCACTAGCATGGGGTGCTAGGGGTCGAGTGTTCGAATCACTCCGTCCCGACCATATAATTCAAGGGGTTGCGAGATTTTATTTCGCGACCCCTTTTTATTTATTGAGTTTTTTACCCCTACAAAACGACTGGCTCTCAGTGGAATCCTCACTGCGTTCGCGTGAATTGATGCCTTATCTGGCAGTCGTCTCATGAACAAGGCTGGAGAAAATTTACGCTATTTAGCCGTACCGGCGATGGATATGCTACATGCATGGATGATCGCCCAGTGTCATCTGGCGCCCGAAAGCTCTGCCATCACTAAGGCGCTCAATTACAGCCTGAAACGGTGGACAGCGCTGTCACACTACCTCAATGGCGGGGCCGGCCCAATTGACAACAATTGGGCCCAGAACCAGATCCGCCCTTGGGTTCTTGGACGTAAAACTGGCTCTTCGCAGGTTCGTTTTGCAGCGGTAAACGCGCGGCCGTGATCATAAATATGATCCAGTCTGCACGGCTGAATGGTCATGATCCGTATGCCTATCTGAAGGATGTTCTCACACACCAACCGACGCAGCGGGCGAGTGAAATCGATCAGTTACTGCCGCATAAGTGGCAACCGGTTTAGTTACGCAAGGCGTGATGGCCGGACGCATACGTAATAACGCCAGAACAGTAATGCATAGACGATGTCACCCGATGCCACTACTGGCAATGGCCAGGGGATGCTGCCCGCCAGCCAGTGACCATAAACCACCACAACAACCAGCACTTTCAGGATCACCCCGAGCAAGATATAGGGACGATACTGCAGCGGATCGCGAGCGATCATCCAGTAGGCCCAGCCGAATATGATAACCAGGCACGTGGTTAGTTGAATGAAGAGGGTTGAGGTAGGGGTAATTTGCAGCCCCAACAGTGCAGCTACGGGTCGCAGGGCTACAAGTAATGGAAGACCCGCGAGTACGTTGAAACAGGCGGCAGAAATAAACAGCTTGCGGGTATAACTGTCGGTCATGGGGTTGTTCCTGAGAGGTGGTGACGCCTCGCATCACGCAGAGACATCTTGTAACTTCTGGGTCTCAGCCAAGCAGCTTGAGTAATGCCGGATAGCTATTGGGGAACAGCCTGCTTATCCAGAACAAGGTGCTCGACTTGTTCCCTGTGATAATGCGTTTGGTTCCGTTGCGCAGCCCCCTGATGATGTCGCCGGCACAATCGGCCGCTGGCGTCAGTAGCATTTTTTCAGCCATTGCCGTGAACCTTTCTTCTGTTTTACCGGCGGCTTTACAACGTCGTCCGGACTTCTCAATATTGGTTCGAATTCCTCCGGGGTGAACACACACGGCGCGTACACCGCTACCTTCGAGTTCAGACCATAATGCTTCGGTCAGACCACGTACGGCGAACTTCGACATGTTGTAAGCACTTTGCATCGGGAAACCCACCAGGCCAAATACGCTGGAAATGTTGACGATGCAGCCCTCTCGCTGGGCCTGCATCATCGGCAGGAACGCTTTGGTACCGTACAACACGCCCCACAGGTTGATACCGAGTTGCCACTCGTACTCATCAATGGAGGTGTTGGCAACTGTCCCGATGACTGCGGCACCTGCGTTATTGATGACGAAATGCGCCGTGCCAAAATCTCGCTTCACCTCGTCAGCATGAGCCTGGAAGGCGTCCCAGGACGATACGTCCAGGATGTAACCTTTCGCTTTGCTGGCGTCAGGCAATAGCTTCATGGTTTTGTCGAGACCCACCTGGTTGATGTCCGACAGGGCTACATGTGCGCCAGCTTCCACCATCTGGATAGCCAACTCCCGACCAATGCCTGATCCTGCGCCAGTGATGACGACTACTTTGTTTTGGAACATGTTTTTTATCCTTCTTGTTTTGATTGATTTCGCCACTACAAATTTTTCTGACAAGAACTATTTGCTGAGAATGTGGATCGCGACTGCTGCCTCCTCAATACCCTGCAAGCCGCCGCCGTTCTCCTGGATTGCATGGCGTGCGCCATGTACCTGGCGTGCGCCAGCCTCTCCGCGCAGTTGCGTCACCAGTTCGTAGAGCTGGCCAATCCCGGTAGCACCGAGTGGATGGCCTTTCGATTCCAGACCGCCTGAGGTATTGACCGGGATGCGTCCGCCCAAGGTGAATTCGCCACGTTCAGCCGCAGGACCGCCCTGACCAAACGGGACCAGGCCCAGGTTTTCGACCTGAATGATTTCACCCATCGCCGAGGCGTCATGGACTTCGGCGACATGCATGTCTTGTGGCCCCAGGCCCGCCAGGTCATAGGCCAGGTTAGCTGCCAGGTGACCGACGTTCAGTTCCGGCTGATCGAGCCGGCGATGGCTGAAGCTACGGATGACGCTGGCCGCTACCTTGATGCAGCGGCTCCTGTCGGCACCGATGCGTGTGAGTCCTTCCTCGGTGCACAGGATGGCTGCTGCTGCACCGTCCGACAGCGGCGCGCACATTGGCAGGGTGAGCGGGTAGGTGATCGGAGGGGCGGCAAGGATTTCGTCGATACCGAAGGCTTTGCGAAATTGCGAGTAAGGGTTATGGACCGAATGGGTGTGGTTTTTTGCCGACACCGCTGCGATCTGTCGCTGCGTGGTGCCGTAGGTTTTCATATGCTGGCGGCATAATGCGGCATAGATGGCCATGAACTTACTGTAAGGCTTGTCCGATTCCGACCCGGCGGGCGGCACCACGCCTTCGCCCATTTTCACCAGCGTCTGATAATTCTCTTCGGCGCGAGATACGTCCCAACCAGCCTCGAACAGCGAGAGGGCCTTCAGTTTATCCGGGATGTTCATCTTTTCCGCACCCAACGCCAGCGCGATACTGGCTGTACCGGCCTTGAGACTTTGCACGGCCAGATTGAAGGCTGAGCTACCCGAAGCGCAGGCATTCTCGACGTTATAGATAGGAATGCCTTGAATACCGATCTTGCTGAACACGACCTGACCGGGGATCGAGAGCTGGCCTTGCAATGGGCCATTGGTCATGCCGGCATAAAATGCGATATCGAGATCGGCGGCACTGCAGTGGGCGTCCTTCAATGCGCCCTGGAAAGCCTCACGTGCCAAGTCGTCGAGGCTGCGTTCGATGTGGCGACCGAAGACGGTCATGGCGATGCCGGCGATATAGATATTGCTCATTGAAAATTCCTTATATTCAGTGGGTCGATGCCCAGTTCGCACCCCACGGCGTGGTTGACGTTGGGTGCGCCTGGGCAGCGGCTTACTGAAGTTGCTGGTCGTTACCAGGTTCAGGCAGGCGTATCTCGGCCACGTGCAGGCCGAGGTTGAGATCGACCTCGATTTTTTCCCGATCGGGTAGCCCGACGGGCCTGAGATCTGCGGTTGCGTCAGATCTTGCGGGCCGAGTTTTTCCAATACGGCTGACGCAGTTCTTTTTTCAGCACCTTGCCCACCGGACTACGTGGCAGGCTGGTAGTGAAGTCGACAGACTTGGGTGCCATCACGCTGCCCAGCCTGGCTTTGCACAGCTCGATAAGCTCCTGCTCGGTGGTTTCCTGGCCTGGGTTGAGCTCGACCACGGCCTTGACGGCCTCGCCCCATTTTTCATCGGGCACGCCAATCACGGCGCAGTCCTGAACGGCCGGATGTCCCCACAGCACTTGCTCGACCTGGCTGGGATAGACGTTGAAACCGCCGGAAATAATCATGTCCTTTTTGCGATCGGTGAGGTGCAGATAGCCTTCGGCATCGATATGGCCGATGTCGCCGGTATGCAGCCAACCGTCGACGATGGTCTCGGCGGTCTTCTCCGGCTGCTTGTAGTAACCCTTCATGATCAGGTCGCCGCGCACGCATATTTCACCGGTTTCACCGCGCGGCAGGATCTGGTTGGTGTCGCTCATCACTTCGACGCGGACCAGCGGGTTAGGGCGGCCGACCGAGGACAGGCGTTCGTCGTCGGCGAATTGGTCTCCCACCAGATGCTCGTCAGGACGAAAGTTGGCGATGCTGGCCGGTGCTTCGGTCTGACCATAGCCGCCGGTCATGACCGGTCCGAAAACCTCGATAGCTTTCTTCAGCTTGTCTACCGACATCGGAGCCGCGCCGTACATCAGGTACTTCACCGAGGAGAAGTCCAGCTTCTCGATACCGGGAATTTCCAACAGCCTGTAGATCACCGTTGGCGGCAGAAAGAGCTCGCTGGCCTTGTGCTGCGCAATGGCGTTCAACATCAATGCCGGATCGGGTTTGGTAATAACCACTACAGTGCCACCTTGCGCCGTGCAGGGTACGGACAACAGGCCGGCAGTGTGGGTCATCGGTGCAGCGGCCATATTCACCGGCTTTTCACCATTGCGATAAGCACAGGTCAGCATGAAGTGGGCGATGAACGTCTGCACGCTGCGGTGGGTGTTCATCACTCCCTTTGGCGTGCCCGTTGTGCCACCAGTGGGTGAGACCGCCACCACGTCGTCCATGTCATAGGCGACTTCGGGACGGCTCGCCGGCTGGCCGGCACTCCATAGCTCCAACGAAGGTGCATCGACAGCTTCGGCATCGATGCAGATCCAGTGCTTGATCTTCGGCAACTTGGGCCGTAGCTCGGTGATGATTTGCGCGAAGTCGTTCTGGTAGAACATCACCTCGCAATCGAATGCGTCGAGGATGTAGTGATTCTCTTCGCTTGAATTGCGCGCGTTGACTGGAATCCAGGTCATGTTGGCGCGCCATAGACCCAATGTGCAGGCCCAGGCGGTGACGTCGTTACCTGACCAGACGGCACCCTTGGTTTCCTTCGGCAAGCCCAGTGCGAGCAGCTTGTTGGCGATGCGACACGAGAGCTCGCCGATTTCATTGAAGGTGTAGGAGCGCTCGCCTTGGATGTAGGCGACCCCGGCAGGGTTGATGCCCCAGCCGCGATCGTAAAAGTCGATGATGGCCATAAGTGGTTCCTGTGCCGGTTATCAGAGTTTGGTAACGGTGGCACGGGCCAGGCCGCGCTCTTCCAGGAAACCGAGCAGATAGCGGTGTCCAAAAGCCTTGGAGCCGGAAGCGAAGCCGACCTTGTTGGTGTCGCCGTCGAGCAGCTTGATCGCCGCCGCGGCCTGTAGGGCGCCGGTGGAGATATAGGGTGTGACGCCATGCACGGTAGCGCGCACGGCGGCCAGGTGACCGCGGCCGATAGCGATGTCGACGCTGCGTTGCAAGGTGGTGCGTTCGCGGGGCGGCATGCTCGGCGTGGTGGCCTCTACCAGGCTCTTCACCACCGCGTCCTGCTGCTCCTTGGACAAGTGCTTGTATTCCGCTTCCCACTTCTGGCTCAGGCCATGCACCATCGGCATCACATTGTTGTCGTAGAAACCGACCGCGGAGGTGCAGGCGCGCACGCGCGGATCATGCTCGAAGTAAATCGGCAGCGAGGTTCCGCCCCAAGGCAGGGAGAAAACCGGCTGTATGAAGTTGGGGTCGACAATGTTGAACGATGCGGTGGCTGGGTGCTGCACCAGCTTGTTTTCCCACAGGTAGAATTGCTCCCGGTGGAACAATTCGAAAATCGAGGCCGCCGAGCCCAGGCTGACCCCTGCGACATCACGCGGGCCGCGGCACAGGGCAGCGGTTTCCAGCACGTCGATGCCGGGGGTTTCCAGCGCCAGTTCGGCGGCGATCTCGGAGAAGCTGAACATATAGGACAGCGATGGCGAAACCAGTAAGCCAGCCTGGCGATAGAGCTCGCCAAATTGCTCGCGAACCTGACGGACATAGCTTTGCTCGCCGGTGGTGTCTATGTGGTGGCAGCCGGCCTTGAGCGCGGCCTCGACGGTGGTTAGACCGAAGTTGACGAAGGGGCCGACGGTGTTGCAGACCACCTTGGCCCCCTTGAAGGCGGCGCTCAGTGACTCGACGTTGTGTTCGGCCTCGATGATTTCGTAGGTCGCGGACTCCAGGCGTACCACACGTTGCGCCATCATTTCCTGCGCGCGCTTGGCATTGCGCGCCACAGCGGTGAAGGGGATGTTCTGGTCGATCAGCCAGTCCATGGTCAGCATGCCGGTGTAGCCACTGGCGCCATAGACAACTACGGGAAATTTAGCCATTTTTGCGTCTCTTGTTTTTTGGTTATTGGATAGCTGCAAGCATCAATTCTGTGACCAACCTTCGGCATAGAGCTGTTGGCACAAGAGGCCAACACGCATCGTGATGATGGTGTTCTCACCATCCTCGATTAGTGCAGAGCGGGCATCGCGGAAGATCTTTTCAATCGGGTACTCACGTGAGGTGCCCGCGCCACCGAACAGTTGCAGCGCCTCGCTGGCAACCTTCATGCACTCTTCGGTGACCGTCACCTTTGCTGAAGCCGTGGCGTAGGGGTGAGCGCACGGAGACAAGCGCGCATAGGCCAGTGACCGCCGAGCGACGCCGCGCGCCAGTTCGACGCGTCGCATCATGTCGCCCAGGCGGTAGCGCGTGAGCTGATGGTCGATCAGCAACTGGCCGCCCTGTTTACGCTCATGGCAATACTGCAAAGCCATTTCGAAGGCCGAGCGGGCGACGCCGGTGAAAACCTGCGACATGTGCGTACCGGCGTAGGACCAGGCCGAGGATTGGTTGCCGTAATATTGATCTTTCAGGGCGACGGCAAAGCGGCGTGGTATTTTCACGTTGCTGAAATAGATTTCACCCTGTGGCAGGGCGCGCTGACCGATTTTGTCCAGCGGCTTGCCGCGTGAAATACCGGGCAGGTCGAGCGGGATGATCACAGCTACGCCGTGGGGTCTGCCATCGGCATCGAAGTAGCCGTCACCATAGTCAGCGGTAATGTGAGCCAGCGCGACTTGCGCCACGGCACCGTTTGAAACCCAGGCCGAACATTGGCCATTGATAACGATCTCGTCCTTGCTGACTTTGGCGCAGAGGCTGCCCTTATTGCCTGCTTGTCCGGGCGGCCATTCGCGCTTCATGTCGTAGATCATGAGATCGCTGCCTTTGTCCGGATGAGTAACCATCCAGCAGCCGATCTTGTCCGTGCAGAGCTCCACGAGCTCCTGATTACCGGCGGCCATGGCCATTTGCAAGGGAGCACCGCAGACAACCAGTGAAATCCCCAGGCCGGCATCGCCCCACCCCATTTCCTCTCCGATCAGTGACTCAAGGCGAACGGCGGTCTGGGGGTCGAACTGAGAGAAGAAAGCTGGCTCGATACCGAGCTTGGCTGCCTCTTGAAACACCGACCAGAATGGTGAGTCTGGTGCGCACACGTCGGCGGCACTCATTTTGTCGAGCTCCCGGCCGATCGGGCGTAGTACGTGCTTGGCAAACTGATGCACCGCCTGCTGTATGGCGCGCTCTTCTTCAGTCAGCGGCGTTTCAAAGCCAGTCAGACCGACGGCAGGCAATCGCAGGGTTTCGTGCAATGTGATCATTGTGAAGGCTTCACCTGGAGTTGTGATCGATCTGCCCCGCACTTATGCGAACGGCGGAAATTCGGGTGATTATTGTTCTTCCCGACATCGACAACTCACCTGAAAAGCGGTCATATTTATCAAAATATGCTCATCCCGAGATGCCCATGAATCCGCAACAACAGGTCCATGAAACACTGGGATTGCCCTTGCTGGGTGGCTTGGTGTGCAGTGAAATCCCCTTGTATGCGGAGCGCTACTTCCTGCATACAACTGATCTATCCGTCCCCCCAGTTGACTTCATGGCCCTGCTGACCCAGTTCGGTGGCTCGCGGGCGGATGAGGGGGCAGGGGGCGAGGTGCGCTCAACATCGATGCCCCGCTTGTCTATGCTGCTGCCTGCAGGTTGTGCCACTCAATGGCACTATTCCGGCAGCATTGATTTCGCGGTTTTTTATCTGCCCGAGCGCACTGATGGCGTGTTTCGACAATTGCGTGAGATATGCGCTGGCGCGCAGGCACCATTGCCCCTCAGTGATGGATTGGTGAGCGCAGCGGCCCGGCAATTGATGGATGAGCTAAGTCTTGGGAAAGGGGCCGATCAGGGGTTCATGGCAAGATTGGCCATGGTCATGCTTGAGCAGGTGTATCGTGCGCTACGAGTTGACGCGAGCCGAGGTATTTATCCGCCGCATATTCATCTGGCGCGCCTGCATACAGTATTGGTCTTCATTCGCGAGCATCTGGGGCAGGAACTCTCGATCAGCACGCTGGCTGGACAGGCAGATGTCAGCCCGGCTCATTTCCGGCGGCTGTTTCAGCGCGCCATGGGTATGCCGCCCCATCGCTATGTGATGAATGTTCGACTGGAACATGCGCGTGATCTACTCATGCAAACCGATCTACCTATTTTGCATGTGGCACTTGAGTGTGGCTTCAGCTCCCAGAGCCACCTGACTGCAGCGTTCAAAGTTGCGCACGCCAGTACGCCGGCTGAATACAGAGCCCTGGCTGGAAGGTAGCGCAATCTATGGCGTGGCGAGCAGATCACTGCACCGAAAGTACGCAAGCGGTTTGCGTTGGATTGCACCGGGAGTTCAAGCCCTCGGACTATTCCATGGTAGTGTTCGGCCGTTTGGAACTGTATCCAGCGGTGTTTGGCGAGAACTTGCAGAAATCGAGTCAGAAAATCACTGGATCAAAGGCAACGATCAGCGACCTTCAGACGCTCCTTGGGTAGGCGTCTCTCAACCACCAGGGTCTGAAAGAAATGGATTGCATAGAGCCCCAACTGATCCTCAAAACCACACCGCCGCGTAGTCAGAAATCAGCACGGATGCGAAACCGCCTGGGCATCCATACCCAGGAGCTGACAGACAAAGTGGTGATCGCCGTTCAAGCGCCGGCAGGCTTCGGCAAAACCTTTCTGCTGACCCAATGGCGCCGTGAATGTTTGTCTCAGGGGGCCGTGGTGGCCTGGATGACGCTGGATGCACAGGATGATGGTGCGCGTTTTGTCCAGGGGCTGGGAGTTGCCATGGCAATTGGCAGCGGTCGGCCGTCGTTTGCCCGCGCATTCGAACCTATTGCGGGACTGGGGCGTGACGAACAGGAAGGGCTGACGCAGTGGTTGGCGGAAGTGGCCGATCTGGGTAGCGAAACCGTATTGATTCTGGATGAAGTGGATACCCTGCCCGAGCTGACGATCCGTTACTCCCTGACGTACCTGTTGCACAACGCGCCGGCCAATTTGCGCATCATCATGGCCTCTCGCACACGGTTGAATCTGCAGGTGGCGGACCTCGCGGCAAGAGGGCTTTTCACGACGATCATGACAGCGGCTTTACGGCTGAATGTGGAAGAGGCGGTCGCCATCCTCAATGACCGTTTCGGCGCAAGGGTTGATGCTGACGTCTGCGTGCGGCTGCACGAGATAACCGAAGGCTGGCCGCTTGGTCTGCAATTAGCGATTTCGGCGTTGGAGAAGAGCCCGAACCGGAGTGCGGCAGTCGAAGAGTTGTCGACTTGCATGGGTGATATCCAGCGTTATTTCGTCGACAGTTTGCTGGCACATCTTCGGGAGGAGCAGGTTCGCTTTCTGACCGGCATTGCATTGTTGGAAATGGTCCAGCCCTTGTTATGCGAGGCGCTGACAGGTAACGCTCGCTCGGGTGAATTGCTGAAGGAATTGTGTGCCTCGACACCGATTTTTGTTGAAAGTATCGACAGTGACTGGGTGCGCATCCATCCATTGGCGCGGGAATTTCTGCTCGGCCGTTTTGCCGACTTGCCGTTGGAGGATCGTCAGGGTTATCACCGGCGCGGCGCTGTGTGGCTGGAGCACCACGGTTTCCTGGAGCAGGCCGCCCGGCAATATCTGTTGGCCGGCATGCCCCAACCGGCCTATACGTTGATCGGCAAATGCCTGTACGAAGTCATGTTGCAAGGGCAGTTCAGCCGGGTGCTGGAGTGGGTCGAGGAGCTTGGCTCCGCTGACGTGTTGTCGCATCCGCGCATCTGCCTGGCGGCGGCCTGGACATTGGCAATGGGAGAGCGTCAGGCAGAAGCGGCGCAATTGATTGCGGCTATTGAACAGCATCCGTCCGCCGACGAGGCGACACGTTGTGAAGCGGCCGCCATCGCCGCCGCCGCCGCCTACTTTGCGGACCATCCGGATCAATCGCATGAACTCATCATGCCTTGGGTCGATCGATTGCCTTCATTCTCGATCAAGGTGCAAGCGATTGTCGCGAGCCAGATCGCCCGGCTGACGCTGTTGCAGGGACAACCGGAGAAAGCCCGACGAATCCTTCAGCGAGCACCGCGTTACGCGGGTAGTCCTGGCCTTGATGCCATACGCGGGTATGGCGAGTGGGTGGTCGGTCTTGCTTATTTACACGAGGGTCGAATGGTGTCGGCGCGCACTGCGTTGCACGACAGCCTGTTGCATGCCGAACGGGACATCGGTCGGCGCAGTCCGGTGGCGGTCATGTTAGCGAGCGCTCTGGCGACGGTGTTGCTGGAACAGGGGGAAGTTCAGGAGACCGCTACGGTGCTGGCGAACAGGCTGGATATCGTTGAACGCTTGGCGTCCCCCGATGCGATTGTGCAGGGTTTCCTCGCCGCCTCTCGACTGGCCTCACTCCAGGGGCAGGGGCATCGCGGGCAGGATCTGCTCGAGGCGTTATTCGCCCTTGGAGAAGAGCGAAATATTCCACGATTCTGCATTGCCTCCCTGGGAGAGCAAATACGCCTGCATGCCTTGCAGGGACGCAGCGATACCTGTCAGGCATTATGGCGACGGCTGGACAGTTTCACGCCGGTTATTGCCCGTGAGCGAGCAGGGTTGCTGGGGCCGGAGCTGGACTTGCTGGCCGGGGTAGCCAACGCTTATGCCTTACTGGCCCAACGTGACTGGGAGGCTATGCTGGCGGTGCTGGACAGGGTTGGCGAAACAGCCGAATACCTGCGTCGTGGGCGAGACATCGTGCAGATCAAGCTGCTCAGGGCACTGGCACTTCGGGCGACCGGACAGGGCGGCACCGACAATTTGCTGGAGGCTGTCAGCCTCGCGCAAGAAAACGGTATGTTACGCGTGGTGCAGGACACCCATCCGGACCTGATCAAATGGGAGCAGACGCTCCAGGGGGAAACGGTCCCATTGCTTGCGGCGACCTCTACGCCCACACCTGTTGCGCGACCGGAATCCACCCCATTGAGCGTGTCCCCGAGTCGCCTCTTGACGCCCAAGGAACGCGAGGTGTTGCAGCTATTGGCTCGCAACCTGTCCAACAAGCAAATCGCCCTGGCGCTGAATGTCGGCGAGGAAACCGTGAAGTGGCATCTGAAAAACCTGTTTGGAAAATTCCAGGCCGGCACAAGACAGCATGTTGTCGCGCGTGCATACATGCTGGGAATTCTCGAGACAGCGAGCTAATGCGAGTCCGCCACCCGAGGTGATCCGTTCGGATCATCTTTCAATGCCCCCCCCTCATCCGATTTCCAGCCGCCCCCCCAGTCAATGGGGGGGTTCGCTTTTCGACTTCGCAATAGTCTGACCTCACAAAAGCACCAACGTATCGGTGAGTGGGAGCAAGTTTATGTCTGTAAAGGTGCTGATCGCCGGTGCGGCAATGGTGCCGTTTCTACCGCTGGGTGGCTCTGACAGTCATGCGGCGTTGGCGGGGCAAGCCATTCGTGCGGCGCTGGCCGACGCGCGGATCGACTATGACCTGGTCGACCAGGTGTTTACTTCCTGCGTACACGGAGAAGCCGGTATCGCCGAGCAAATGTTGTCGCAGATTGGCCACACGGGTGTGCCGATTTTCAGCCTCGGCGATGGCTGTGCGTCGGCCAGCAGTGCTTTCCAGTTGGCCCGCAATAGCCTGCTGTGCGGCCAGGCTGAATGTGTCCTGTTGGTGGGTGTCGAGTGCATGCCGGCACGCATTTCCAATCGTGAGTTTTTCGGTTTGAAAGATCTCGCTCGCGATGAGTCGGCAACGCTCAGGCAGGATGAGAACCCCATAGGCTTTTTCGAGCGTCGACAACAACCGGCGCTGCTGTTCGCTGCCCAAACCAGCTGGTTATTGACACGCATGGGCATTGCTCAAAGCAGCTTCGATCAAGTGCTTGAGCGGGCACGGGCCCAGGCCGGGCGCAATCCCTACGCCGTGTTGAACCGCGTGCCGGATCGCGACGGCTGGCTCCCGCCTTATCTGTGCCCGCCAGCCTGTGGTGCGGCGGCCATCTTGATCTGTACCCCGGCCTTCGCCCTGCGCTTCGGCGCTCGGGCGGACGTCACCGTGCTGGCCAGTGCCAGGGGAAGTGACAGCGCTTCAGAGCAGGAATCGGGTTGCGTGCTGGATGTGCTCGGACAGGCGACCACCCGGCGAGTCGCGCAGTTGGCCTATCAGCAGGCGGGCCTCGGTGCGGAAGACATCGACGTGGTTGAACTGCACGACCAAAGCGTCGGCGACTTCATGGTCAATAGCGCCGCGCTGGGCTTCTGCCGGGAGGACGAGATCGATCGATTCGTGCAGCAGGGGCACAGCCTGAAAGGACAGATGAATGCGGTGTGCCCATCGGGTGGCTTGCTGGGACGTGGCCACGCCCCGGGTGCCACCGGGTTGGCGCAACTGGTCGAGTTGGTCTGGCAACTGCGCGACATGGCCGACGGCAGGCAAATTGCTGGTGCCCGCACGGCTTTACAACATAGCACCGCCCTGGGCCGGGCGGTGTCGGTCACCCTTTTGCAGCGCACCTGAGAGGAGGTTCAGTACGCCCTGATTCAACCCATGACTTTTCGTAAACCATAGAGCAGGTGGCAAGCTAGATGAACAAAAATAATAAGATCTGCCATTCAAACCTTCGCAAAGGGTTGTTGACCTCAGCCATTCTCACCGGGCTGGGCATTGCGCCCGTGCAGGCCGTCGAGATCAACACGGGGAATGAAGACTTTGCAGTTCGCTTCGACAACACGCTGAAGTTCAACTACGCCCAGCGCGTGGAGGCACCCAACAGCAAGCTGGCCGATTCGTGGAACAACAATGACGGTGATCGCAACTTTTCCTCCGGCAGTGCGGTGGCTCAGCGACTGGATGTGCTGTCCGAACTGGATGTGGTTTACAAAGAAAAAGTCGGTTTCCGTGTCAGCGCCAACACCTGGTACGACCACGCCTACGACGATATTGGCAGCGACAACGCTTCGACCAATCAGCTCAACAACGGTAAGCCGGACTCTCGTCATCAAAGCGGTTATGCCGATCGGTATTACAACGGTCCTTCTTCGGAAATCCTTGATGCCTTCGTGTTTGGCAGCACTGAAGTCGGCGATGAATCACTGCTCAGCGGCAAGCTAGGCAAGCACACCGTTTACTGGGGCGAAAGCATTCTCGCCTTTGCCCATGGCAACAGTTATGGCCAGTCCGGCCTGGATATTTCCAAGTCGCTGGCGGTCCCGGGAACAGAAGCCAAAGAACTGTTCATTCCGCGTAATCAGTTGTCCACCAGCCTCACGGTCAGCCCGGAACTGACCCTCGCCGCGCAGTACTTCCTGGACTGGGACGCCGCGCGGTTGCCGGAGTCGGGCACTTATCTGGGGTTCAACGACGGCATTCAAAATGGCGGGCACAACCTGTCGTTGATCGGCGGCCGAAACCCGCTGTTCGGCACACCTGGCCCACTGGGTGCCAACCAGTTTTTGCGGTTGACCAACGGGCATACGTTTACCCCGGACAACCAGGGTGACTTCGGCCTGATGGCCAAGTGGAGCCCGGAATGGCTGCAGGGTACGCTGGGTTTCTACTACCGCAAAACCTCCGACATTCTGCCCAACCTGGTGTTGCAGCCAACGGCGGTCGGCCCTGCGCAACTGATCTCCGGCAATGCCGGCAGCTACAACCAGTTCTATGTCGACGACATCGATATCTACGGCATCAGCCTGTCGAAAAGCATCGAAGGTGTCAGCGTCGGTCTCGACCTGAACTATCGCCACAACATGCCGCTGGCCAGTGTGCCGGCAACCGTCAACCCGGCAGCCGGTGCTGCCGGTTTGCCAGGCTTCATCAGCAGCTTTGATGGTGACAACGGCGTGGCCCGAGGCAACACGGTGCACGCGGTGCTCAACGGCTTGACCACTTTCGGTGCGACACCGGTCTGGGACAGCTCGACCTTGCTGGTTGAACTCGCCTACAGCCGCTGGCTGGACGTCACCGAGAACAAGCAGCTGTTCAAAGGCGAAGACTGGTATCGCGGTGTCGACAAGGTCACCAAGGACAACTACGTCCTGGGCGTCAACTTCAACCCGACCTGGTATCAGGTGTTCCCCGGCATCGATATGTACCTGCCGGCCAACTACAGCGTCGGCCTTGCGGGCAACTCGTCGGTTCAGCTCGGGGGTAACAAGGACTCCGGCAGTTACTCGGTGGGCGTTGGCATGGACGTGCACAACCAGTACCGGTTTGACCTGAAGTACGTGGATAACTTTGGTCCGTTCGACACCTGCGGCTCAGCCGGTGGTGCGAGTGTACAGGGTGATGGCGCCGCGCCGGGGGCCAACGGCCAATACAACTGCGTACCGGGGCAGACCACTGCTTTCGGCGGTACGCAGCCTCAGCTCAAGGATCGGGGCATGGTCACTTTTACCTTCAAAACGACCATTTGATCGAAGTCTTTGCTTGATAGCAGGAGTCACTCCATGAAGTTCGTCAACACGCTTTTGTTCACTGCATTGACCGTTGCCATCACTGGTGCTGCACACGCAGCCGTTTCCCCCGATGAAGCAGCCAGACTCGGCAGCAGCCTGACAGGCGTCGGCGCTGAAAAGGCCGGCAATGCCGACAACACCATTCCGTCCTACACCGGCGGTCTCACCACGGCGCCGGCCAGTTTTCAACCGGGCAGTTCGTTCCGTCCGGACCCTTATGAGGCCGACAAGCCACGCGTCGTCGTCGATGGCAAAAACGTCAGTCAATACACCGACAAACTGACCGCAACCACGCAAGAACTGCTCAAGCGTTACCCGACGTTCCGGGTCGATGTGTTTCCGACCCATCGCAGCGTTGCGCTGCCTCAACGGTTGCTGGATAACACCGCAAAAAATGCCGTCGGCACCAAGACACTCGAAGGCGGGGTAGCACTGGAAAACGCATTGCCGGGCGTTCCGTTCCCGATCCCGAAAGATGGCTATGAGGCCATGTGGAACCACTTGCTGCGTTATCAGGGTTATGCCACCAATATGAAATATGACTCCTGGAACGTCGACAGTTCCGGGAGGGCAATTCTGGCCACGTCCGGTAATGCCTATCTGGAATACCCGCTGTACGATCCGAAGCGTATGGACCCGGCGAAAGAAACGGATCTGTTCTTCAAGACCAAACTCTACTACCAGGCCCCGGCCCGTCGCGCAGGCGAAGCCATCCTGGTGCAGGATGCCGTCAACCCTCTGAAAATGGAGCGGCGTGGCTGGCAATACCTGCCAGGTCAGCGCCGCGTGAAACTCGCACCGGATATTGCGTACGACACGCCAAACCCTGGCTCGGCCGGTGCTTCGACCTATGACGATGCCTGGGTATTCAACGGCGCAATGGACCGTTACGACTTCAAACTCGTCGGCAAGAAGGAAATGATCGTTCCTTACAACACGTACAAGTTGAACTATCACAAGGTCGCTGCGGATATCACCACGCCGCATCACATTAATCCGGACCTGATGCGCTGGGAGTTGCACCGCGTGTGGGTGGTCGAAGCCACGCTGAAACCGGGCAAACGCCACATCTACAGCAAGCGCACCTTCTACCTCGACGAAGACAGTTGGATCGCCCTGGCTTCGGATGAATATGACGCCAGCGGCAAGTTGTACCGCGGGTCCTTTGCACACATGGCATACAGCTATGACGTGCAGGCGCCGAATTCCGATAACCACATGATTTACGACCTGGTCTCTGGCAGCTACAACATCACCGGCATCTACGGCCCGTACGGCGGCGTCAAGTACATCGACCCGCTTTCGAAAGCGCAGTGGGCACCTGAGTCTTTGGCCGGCACGGGTATTCGCTGAGCCATAACGCAGGTTTTTTTTGTCGCCGACAGTGTGTACCGCACTGTCCGGCGGCTTTTTTTGCCGAGTAAACCTCATGAATACATTTAGATGGATTACGCTCGCTGCGCTAACGGTGGCGTTGGCTCAGCCATTTACCAGAGCCGTTGTCGCCGCCGATTTTGTCGACGTGCTGTCGAGCCCCGCGATTCAGAGTGAAAAGGCGATTGGCGGGGTTTTCACCGGGTTGACCCGTGCAGGTCAGCGCCTGGTCGCCGTGGGCCAACGCGGCCATATTTTCTATTCCGATGATAACGGCGTCCGCTGGCACCAGGCAGAAGTGCCGGTGAGTTCCGATCTGGTGGCCGTGCAGTTTCCGAGCCCGACGCAGGGGTGGGCGGTCGGGCACGACGGCATTGTGTTGCACAGCGACAACAGGGGTGAAACCTGGACGCGTCAGCTCGATGGCCGTCAGGTGGGCCAGATCATGCTCGAACATATTCAGAGGCAAGAAGGGCAACAGCCCGATGATGCGTTATTGGCTGAGGCTCAACGAATGGTCGATGAAGGGGCTGACAAACCTTTTCTGGACGTCTGGTTCGCCGATGATAAAACCGGATATATCGTCGGTGCGTTCAATCTGATTTTCCGCACCGAAGACGGTGGCCGCAGCTGGGTTCCATTGATGGATCGCACCGACAATCCGGGGGCGCTGAATTTCTACGGGATGCGTGCAATCGGCGATGACCTGTTCATTGTCGGCGAGCAAGGCCTGGTATTGAAACTGGACCCGGCAACGCAACGCTTCATCAACATCCCGACGCCCTACGGCGGCAGCTATTTCGGCATCACCGGCAAGCCGGGCTCGGTGCTCGTTTATGGCCTGCGGGGCAATGTTTATCGCAGCGTCGATCACGGCGTGAACTGGGACAAGGTTGAGCTGGGTCTGTCCTCGAGCATCATCGCGAGCACGATCACCGCCGACGGCCGAATCATCCTGGTCAGCCAGGCCGGGCATGTGCTTGTCAGCACCGACGACGGCGCCAGTTTCACGCTAAAGCCGCAAGACCGCCTGGGGCCCGCCGCTGCGGCGCAGGCCATCGCATCAGGCGTCGTGGTGGTCGCAGGCGCACGGGGCTTGCGTCAGTTGCCCTTCGAATGAGCCCACCCCACATAATAAAAAGAGACGAGCCACTTCATGGGTAACTACAACCTCGATACGATGCCGGTGATCCGAGAGCTGAAGGGCTTCGATGCTCGCTCCGGCAATGTCCTTGAACGCCTGATTTTCAACAATCGGCTGCTGGTGGTACTGACCTGCCTGATCGTGACGGTAGTGCTGAGCTATTTCGCGGCCACTCGGCTGGCGCTCAATGCCAGCTTCGAAAAGATGATTCCGCAGAGTCAGCCGTACATCAAAAACTACCTTGAGAATCGCCAGTCGTTACGCGGGCTGGGCAATACGGTTCGGGTGGTGGTGGAAAACACCGACGGCGACATCTACGACCCGAAATACCTGGAGGTGCTAAAGCAGGTTAATGACACCTTGTTCCTGACCCCGGGCGTGGACCGGGCCTGGATAAAGTCATTGTGGACGCCTGCCGTGCGCTGGACCGAGGTCACGGAGGAGGGCTTCCGTGGTGGCCCGGTCATGCCGGACTCCTACGACGGCTCGGCCAGTGGCGTCGAGCAACTGCGCTTGAACATTACCCGGTCCGGGATCATCGGCAGTCTCGTCGGCAATAATTTCAAATCGAGCATGATTGTGGTGCCGCTGCTGGAGAAGGATCCGGTCACGGGCGCGGCAATCGACTATCACCATTTTTCGCGGATGCTTGAAGAGCAGCTACGCGACAAGTTTGAGTTTGCCGGCAGCAGCGCGGTACACATCGCTGGTGAAGAGGGCAAAGGCCCGATCAAGATCCGCGTGATCGGTTTCGCCAAACTGGTGGGCGATCTGATCGATGGCCTGATGTTGATCATGATGTACTTCGGCGCCGCAGCGCTGATTGCCACTGCCATCATCTTTGGCTTTACCCGTTGCGTGCGCAGCACTGCGCTGGTGATTCTGTGCTCGGTGGTTGCGGTGGTCTGGCAACTGGGCCTGATCTCCTTGTTCGGTTTCGTACTCGACCCGTTTTCGATCCTGGTGCCGTTTCTGGTGTTCGCCATCGGCGTGTCCCACGGTGCGCAGAAAATGAACGGGATCATGCAGGACGTCGGACGCGGCACCCATCAGTTGATCGCCGCGCGTTACACCTTCCGCCGTCTGTTCCTGGCCGGACTGACCGCATTGCTGGCCGATGCCGTGGGTTTTGCGGTACTGATGCTGATCGACATTCCGGTGATCCAGGACCTGGCCGTCACCGCGAGCATTGGTGTGGCGGTCTTGATCTTCACCAACCTGGTGCTGCTGCCAGTGCTGCTGTCTTATTGGGGTGTCAGTCCCAAGGCGGCGGAGCGCAGCCTGCGTCAGGAAAGGCAGGAGGTGAAGGGGAGGGGGCTGGGCAATTTGTGGAGCCTGCTTGACCGCTTTACCGAACGTCGCTGGGCGACGGTGGCGGTGGTGGTGGCCGGGTTGCTGGCGGTAGGTGGCTTCATGGTCAGCACGCATTTGAAGATTGGTGATCTCGATCCGGGCGCACCCGAACTGCGTGCCGACTCACGTTACAACCGCGACAACGCTTACATCACTGCCAACTATTCGCTGTCCAGCGACCAGTTTGCGGTCATGGTCAAGACCGCCAGCGAAGGTTGCCTGAAGTACGAAACCCTGGTGGAAGCCGATCGTCTCGGCTGGCTGCTGCAACAGCAACCGGGCGTGCAGACTACCGTGTCGCTGGTCAACGCTGTGCGCCAGATCACGGCGGGTTCCTATGAAGGCAACCCGAAAATGCTGACCGTCGCGCGTAACCAGAACGTGCTGAACTACGGCGCGCAACAGGCCTCGGTGAACAACCCGGAACTGTTCGACAGTGATTGTTCGATGATGCCGGTAATCGCTTATCTCTCCGACCACAAGGCCGAAACCCTCGATCACGTGGTGAAAGTGGCCGATCAGTTCGCTCGCGAACACAGCAACGACGATCGGCAGTTCATGCTCGCCGCCGGCAGCGCCGGGATCGAAGCGGCGACCAATATCGTCGTGCGCGACGCCAATCGCACCATGTTGTTCTATGTGTATGGCGCGGTGATCGTGCTGTGCTTCATCACCTTCCGCAGCTGGCGAGCGGTGGTGGTGGCGGTCGTGCCGTTGATGCTGACGTCGATTCTCTGCGAGGCGTTGATGGTCTGGCTGGGCATGGGCGTGAAGGTCGCGACCTTGCCGGTGATTGCCTTGGGTGTCGGCATCGGTGTCGATTACGCGCTGTATCTGCTCAGCGTTCAGTTGGCTCAGCAGCGTGCCGGTCTGTCGTTGACCGATGCCTACAAAAACTCTGTGGCGTTCACCGGCAAAGTGGTGGCGCTGGTCGGCATCACCCTGGCGGCGGGCGTGATCACCTGGGCGTGGTCGCCGATCAAGTTCCAGGCCGACATGGGCATCCTGCTGACCTTCATGTTCATCTGGAACATGGTCGGCGCCTTGGTGCTGATCCCGGCACTGTCGCATTTCTTGCTCCGTCGTGCTCCTTGAAACGGCTGCTTGCATGATTTATCCGCTCGGCTACCTGTGAGTCTCTGCCGTTTCTGAAACGTCGACATCAAACAAGAATAAAAGGAACACCAAACCATGCTGGGCTACATGCAGATCACCGACCGCGCCAAGGACGTTATCAAGTCGGGCGGCGAGTGGATTTCCTCGATTGATCTGGAAAACGCTGCCGTCAGTCATCCGGCCTTCGTCGAAGCGCTGCCGCATACCGCCACCGGGAAATTGCAAAAGATGAAGCTTCGCGAGCAGTTTCGCGACTTCAGCTTTCAGAGCTAAAAGGCTATTTATCCAGTGGCACGATCAGCGGGCCGGCGAAGGCCTGCATGATCAACGCCACGGGTTGCTTGTGGCTGACCAGTTGGGCCATGGCGTTCATGTAGGGCGTCAGGTGACGAAAGTATTTCTTGTAGCTCGGACACAGGTAGTTCAGGCCCGGCTCGCCGTTGGGCGCATTCATGAAGCGGTTTTTCGGGCATTCGCCATGGCAGGCGAAGCGGTAATCGCACTGCTGGCAATACGTCGGCAGTGTCTCTTCTTTGGCGGCGCCAAAGGTTTGTTGCGCAGCAGAGGCGAGTAGCACGGCAGGATCATCGGTCTTCAGGTTGCCCAGTAGGTACTCGGGATACATGTAGTGATCGCAGGAGTAGACATTGCCGTCGTGCTCCACGATCGCCGCTTTGCCGCAGCGCGGGCTGAACAGGCACACCGAGGCCGGCAGCTGACACCATGAGGCCAGTGCCCATTCGAAGTTCATGACATGAACCTCTCCGACATCCTGGCGTACCCACTCGTCAAAAATCGTGATGAGAAAATCGCCATAGGCCTGGGGTGCAACCGTTTGCTCCGTCACCATCGCGGGCTCCGGCACCACGTGCAAGCGCAATTCCGGCGGGATAGCGAAATGCAGACCCAGACTGACCTGTGAGGCGCTTGGCGCGCGTTCCACCACGGGGTTGAACTGAATATGACGAACGCCCTCAGACTTGAGGAATCGATAGATTTCCAAGGGGAATCTGGCGACATCGCGCGCCACGGTAACCAACACATTGAAGTCGACGCCATGGTGCTTGAGTAGTTCGAGACCGTGCATCACGTCATCGAAACTGGAGCGTCCGCGCTTGTCGGGGCGATAGAGGTCGTGGACGAATCGCGGGCCATCGAGGCTGATCCCCACCATGAAGCGTTCACGGGCGAGGAATGCGCACCAGTCGTCATTGAGTAACGTGCCATTGGTCTGCAACGTGTTGCGAATGACTTTGTTCCCCGCGAACTGGCGTTGATACAGGACCGCGCGTTGGAAAAAATCCAACCCCAGCAACGTCGGTTCGCCGCCTTGCCAGGTAAATTCGACTTCAGGCGTGGGCTGGGCCTCGATGTAGCGCTGCACATACAGACGCAGTACCTCATCGGTCATGCTGAAGCGTTCCCGAGGCGGGTAAAGCTGTTCTTTTTCGAGGTAGAAGCAGTAACTGCAATCGAGGTTGCAGATCGGCCCGACGGGTTTGGCCATGAGATGCAAGCCCTGGGGCGGGGTTTCGTGGGTAGGCATGGGGGGCAGGGTCCGGGAGTCATCAATCTGCCGCCCGGATGTCCGGACGGCATTGAGGGTCAAGGCAAATACGTCACGTGTACATCCTTGACCTTGCCATTGAATGCGAAGGGCGCACGCTCGAAATAGTCCAGGGTGACGGGGGAACCGAGGTCTTCAGCCACGTCGAAAGTTTCGCTGGCGGTGAATGTCAGTGCCGGAGTGAACGGCGTCACCCCTTGGGCGACTTCCTGCCCGTCAAGTCGCAGGCTCAGATTGGCCGGCGCTCCGGACTTGGCTGACGACAGGGTCGTCAGCACTTCGATATTGACTTTGCCTGCGGGTACTCGTTCGGCCGAACGCAGTTTGACTCGAGAGATAGCCAGCGCGTTGTACTCGTAAATCAGGAAACCGTCATCCATGTACAGGCTGACCCCACCACCGATACCGCCCAACGCATACAACACGCCGGTGGCGTTAGCTGGAACGTCGGCGTCGACGACAACTTTGCTGTTCTGATTGCGCAGGTTGGGGGCAGCAAATTCCGGAAAGCGATGGACGCGATCACTGAAATGCCATTCGCGTTGGCTGCTGGAGATTCGTGCAGTCGGATCGAGGAAGGGGTAGAGACCGGCACCAATCGGATAGACATGGTTAGCCTTGGCCTGCACGTCAAACTCGGCCTTCAGCTCCGCAAGTTTTTCCGGATTACTCGCGGCTACATCGTTGGCCTGGGAGTAGTCGTTTTGCAGGTTGTAGAGCGACCATCGATCATTCGCCGGATTCCAGCCCATGAACTGCGCAAAACCTTGCACCCAGGGTTTGCGCGGGCCAAAAACCGAGGCCATCCAGCCATCCTTGTAAACGCCGCGACTGCCAAAGACTTCGAAGTATTGCGCCGGTTTTTTCGACTTCACCTGAGCGTCGTTGAAGGTGTAGCGCATGCTGACTCCATCCATTGGGTCCTGAGCGATGCCGTTAACCTCTTTGGGTGGCGTGATCGACAGCACGTCGTAGACAGTCGGGGCAATGTCGTTGACATGGTGGAATTGTGCGCGAACTCTGGCGTCGGCCTTGATCTGTTTCGGCCAGGAAACGGCCAGCGGCGTGCGCGTACCGCCGAAGTAGCCGGCGACTAGTTTAGTGCCTACGAAAGGCCCTGAACCTGCCCAGGCCCACGCGGCGTTGTACATGCTTTCAAGTTTAGGACCGCCGAGTGCGGACAAGCCGCCATACATCTCGTTGAGGACTTTCAACTGCTGCTCTTTGGGGACTGGAATCCCATTTTGGGCCAGCAACTCATTAATCGTGCCTTCCATCCCCTCGGAAGAAGCGCCGTTGTCGCTGAAGACATAAAAGATCAGTGTGTTGTCGCGCTTACCTTCACGCTCCAGTTCGTCGAGGATCTTGCCAGCCTGCGTGTCGGCATGTTCCAGGAAGCCGGCATACACCTCCATCAACCGCGCCTGATACTGTTTCTGTTCGGAAGACAAGCTGTCCCAGGCTGGGAGTTCCGCCGGGCGCGGCGTGAGGACGGCGTCCTGCGGGATAAAGCCCAGAGCTTTCTGGCGAGCGAACGTCTGTTCACGATAGGCGTCCCAACCACCGTCGAACTTGCCTTTGTATTTATCGGCCCACTGCGCATTCACTTGGTGCGGGCCATGCACGGCACCCGGTGTCCAATACATGAAAAATGGTTTTGCTGGCGCGTAGGTCTGATGGTCTTGCAGCCAGTTTACGGCCTGATTGGCGAGATCTTCGCTGAGGTGATATTTCGGATCTCGCGCCGGTTCGATTGGCGTTGTGTTGCGGTACAGACGCGGTTCGTACTGAGAGGTTTCGCCGGCCAGGAAACCGTAGAAATATTCAAAACCGTAGGCCGTCGGCCATGTATCGAAAGGACCGGCCGCCGTGGTGTCCAGAGGGGGGGTGTTATGCCATTTGCCGAACGCGGCGGTGCTGTAGCCATATTGCTTGAGCACCTCGGCCATGGTCGCCGAGCTTTTGGGTATCTTGCCGGTGTAGCCATCCCAGTCGGTGGCCAGTTCTGCGATAACGCCGTTGCCAACTCGGTGATGGTTTCGTCCGGTGAGCAATGCGGCGCGAGTAGCGGAGCTGATGGCAGCGGTATGAAAAGCGTTGTAGCGCACACCGCTGTCGGCGACTCGACTCAGGGTCGGCGTATGGACTGCGCCGCCGACAGTGTCGGACTGCGCGAAGCCGGCGTCATCGAGCATGATTACCAGAATATTGGGGGCCTCGGCAGGAAGGTGAGATTGATCCTGACGTTTCTGGTGCTTCGATTCTTGCAGCGTCGGTTTGGCGTCACTGGCCGAAGGCGTCGGCGGGAAGGGCAGTGAGTCTTGTGCGGATGCGACCGAGCTGGCCAACAGTGCGCAGAGTTTCAGGGTGAAACGTCCGGCGGGTTGCAGCTTCTGGGACATGGGTGTCTCCGTTTTTTATTCAATGCAACGGCGCAGCCGCCCGGTCGAACACCGGACGGCCGAAAGATTGGAGGGCTGGTCAGACCGCAAAGCTGGTGATGTCTTTGGGCTCGAGATCATTGGCCTTGCAGAACGCCAGGTAACGATCCACGCTGGATTTCCAGTTCTCGATGGCCACGACGTTGTTGTTATCGTCGTAGTAGAGCAGGTCGCCCTGGGTGATGTTCAAGGTGATCAGTTCATCGCCATATTCAGTCAGCACGATAGGCGTATGGCTGGAACCTGCGGTTTCGAAAACCACGCCGCCCTGTGTCGAGATCCAGTCGTGCTCCAGGTATTTCCAGCCACCCTTGACGGTGTAAACGATGACCGTGCCGGAGTGATAGTGCTTGGGCAGAGAAGACCCGGCCGGGGCCTTGAGCAGGGTGATGGTTTCCCCGCGAACCGGGTCGCATTTGATGTATTTGATGAAGATTTCATCGCTGTAAGGTGCGAACGGAACCCACGGCAGGTCCTCGTCGTTGATGGACGAGGTGTCGATGTTTTCATAAAACATGCTTGTTGTTCTCTTTTGGACGGTGGAAGGATATACACGGTGCGTCAAGAGCATCGTGAACAGGCTGTGCTCACACCGCCCCCCTCTTGAGGAGGGGGATCCATCCAATGGCGTTGAATCGCGGCATGCGGAGTGCCGTGCAAATAACGCCCAAACAACAACGTATACGGTTTGCGGCCACCACTGGCCTTTGGGTAATTACAGCGGACGTCAGGGCCTCTGCGAAACCCTGACGCCCCGGTTCAGCGGCGTCCGCTGCAATCGGTCGTTAGGTGCTCAATTGATTTTGACGATCGAAGGCGGACTCCACGTGCCTTTGCCAGGAGGCAGGACGGAAGGGTTTTCCGTCTTCGGCCAATACAGGCGCATCACCATGTAGATCAGATCATTCGGTGCAGGCAGCCAGTTGCTTTCATTGTCCGCGCCGGGTGAGTCCTTCTGGATGTAGAGCGTCAACGAGCCGTCTGCGTTCTTCTTCATGTCGGGTAGCATCGGCGAATTGAGGAGGTAGCGATTGATCGGATTCTTGATCAGCAGTTGCGACTTGCCGTCGTACATCGTCACCGACCAGAAAGCATTGACCGGCGGGAGCTGTCCGGCGGGGAAGGTGATGGTGTAACTATGCTTGCTGCCGTCGAGCGGCTCGCCATTGGGCAGAGTCCTGGTCAGCGGATACGTGGCTTCCTCGGAATTGTTGCCGTAGATGCCAGCTTGCGCGATAGCGGCACGCTTCAGCCAATCGCCATGGTAGAAAGCGGCGTCGCCGCCCGTACTCGCAATGTTCCAGCCGTTGATCTTTGTGCCAAGATTCTGGATCCCTTCCTCGACCTTTGCGTGCCCAGCCTGCATGCCCTGAATCACTGCGGCCTTTTGCTCGGCGGACAAAGCCTGGAAGTCGAAGTCCTTGCCGGCGCCAATACCCAAGCGGGCCAGCTTTGCGCGGATAGCCGCTTCATCCGGCGTGGCCGGGGCAAACTGCAAGGCAAAGCCCAGATACTTGAAGAAGTCGGTCTTCGCCAGGGCCTTGTCGATCTTCGGGAAGTCGATCGCCGGCGCGGCAGGTGGTGCAGGCTGCTTGAGATAGGCGGAAAGCGGCTGTGCCGTGTAGCCGGATTGGATCTTTTCGACGTTCGGCATGTCCGCCGGATTGTAGAGTTGGGTGCGATAGGCCGCGAAGGGGAGTTGCGTGCGGGAGTGAAACACCTTCTTGATGCCCGGTGGGGTCACGCCCTTCCAATCGGGGCCGACCACCATGTAATCGCCGGCTTCATTACCGGTGGCGCGGCTACCGATGTAACCGAAGTTGTAAGTGTTGCCATCAATGAGCTGCACTGAGTAGTACCGCGGTTTCTCCACCGCCGGAACCGAGAGCACGATTGGCTCGGCGCGCACGTCCATGAACATCATGGAATACGGCGTGTCGCTGTTAGGCGTAATGATGGCCGTGTCCGTGGGGGTCGCGACATGGTGCAGGCTGTGCATGTGGTTGAACGGCGCCTTGAACTGGCTGGAGTTCTTGTCCACGGCGTAGTCGTACATGACCGCGTAATTCATCACGATGGGCAGACCGTAGACATAGCCTTCCTCGGCGATGGCCTTCGTTTCGGCTGCAGTGATTTCCGTTGCGTGGCTGAGGGAGGATGTAAATGACGCGAGCAATAACATCGCACAGCCAAATGTTCTCGGTAGTGTGGTTGTCATGAACCTGAAACTCCATTTTTCGCATTAGATGGGGGTGTCGGTCAGCTAATTGCTAATCAGGCGATATTCCCCAAAGGCAGGAACCCCTGACGATCTTGATTCATATCTGTGCCCATCAAGGAGGCAACTTCTCGAATTGCGCCGAATCGCAGGCGATCAATCATTCGAGCGCTAAACGCACATCTCACGGATCGTTTCACTTGGGAAAGAGTAGTGTATACGCCACCCGAAAGCCCCAACCGTGCGCACCATCTTCAGGACTGTCCGCCCAGTATCGCGGCCCCACCTGAAGGCTCATGGGCTGCTTGCCAACTTTGAACAATTGCGTCACGAACAGGTTGATCGGCACATTCCACTCCCTGGCTTCCCAGTCGTAAGTGGATTCTGTATTAATGCCAAAACTGGTGTACGACGCTGTGGTATAGACCAGAAAGGGTTGCAGATACGTCTGATTGACCTTTTCCTTGTCATTAGCCGGGCTGTTGTCCAGCGACCAGATGTGGTTCGCCAGAATACCGGTCGTCCAACCGTTGGCCTGCTTCAACGCCACCGCTGTCGGTCCAATCCCCCATTGTTCGCTACTCAGTAGCTCATTACTACCGGTCGGCAACAACAGCGCGGGGCCTGCGCCCCAGATCCAGCCGCCCTCGGTCGGCTTTTTGGGAGAGAAAAAAAAGCTTTGTGAGGTGTCGCCCACTCCGCTCTTATCGGCGATCCCCCTCGGTGCCAGTCCATGCTGATCGATGATCGGGAGAATCGTGCGAGAGATCAGATTCCAATCTTCATTGAGTGTGAACGGTAAAACCGGCTGGATGTTGGTGACACTCTGGATTCCATCGCCGGAGGGCCCCATTTTCTGATTCCAGTTGTATTGGATGGGCAAGCTGTACAGCGCCGCCACTGGATTCAATGACTGTTTAGCCAGCTCCGCCTGATCGTCAGCCTGACTGGAAATGGATACACCGAAAACTGAAAGTGCGAGCAAAAGCCGTTCAATGCGTCTGTACATGTCGAAATCCTTGAATGCGGATCGCCGCAGGCTCCTCGACTATCAAGGGGACCCGCTGACGATAGGCAGAAACTGCTTGAGCACCTCGAGTTCAGCGGGCCGTGATTCACTGACACAAAACGATAAAGGCACCCGATCTGTAGTGGGCATGCCTGCTTCATACTGAGGTTACTTACTTCACAAGTTCAACTTCCCCCCGTAACCAAGTCTTGTCGAGCCCAGGCACGAGGAGTCGTAAAGTTTTATCGCTGCAGTGACGATTACTTGAGTAACGTCTGCATGTCGCTGGTCATTCCCTTGATGGCCGCTTTGAAGTCATTCACGCCAGTGATTTTGTCTGCGGGATCAGCGCTCGTTCGTCTTTGCGACCATCCTCCATCGAGTATTCGCTTTCCATGGTTGCCAACTCCTTTCGAAAGAGTTCAAGCATAGCAGCGGCAGTGTGGGTTGAACCCTACAAAACCGGACACCAACTCCCTGTTGAATTGATGCGGTTGCCATGCGCCTGAACGCCCTCAGTGAACCGCGAAAAGATTTGGCGTCGAACGAATGACTTAGCAGCGGTGTCCCGCTCACCAGGCAGGCGCCTGCGCTGGAGGTGATGAAGTTGAAGCCTGCCAAATCACGATGCATGGGGAGTTTTGCCATGTTCATCTGATGAAAGAACGAGGGAAACACATGGCAATTTTGCTTTTTTTTTGCCGGTGGGAGGTTTTGCAGGAGCGAGCTTGCTCGCGATGGTCGTTAACGAAATCGCGTGTTTACAGAATAAACGCAGCGCTCTTGAGTCCATCACGAGCAAGCTCGCTCCTACAAAATTTGTTAAGAAGGCAGGTACGGTGTTTTACGAATCCGAACAGTCAGCCTTAACTGCCTTGCGGCATAACGCGGGCATCATTGCCTGAGCCCTGGATATACACCTTCGAGCCTTTAGTCAGGGACGGATTGATCGGTTGGGTCACCGATACCAGCACGCCACTGTTGACCCGCACGATGATCTGCTGCGCCTCGACCGGTTGGTCATACTTTTTCTTCTCGGCGTAGTTACCGCCAGCAGCACCGGCGAGCGCGCCGGCAACCATGGCGACGTCACGCCCAGTGCCGCCCCCGATCAAGCTGCCAACCGCCAGGCCGCCAAGACCACCGAGTACGGCGCCGACACCACTGTCGTGGTTGGTTTGCATCTGCGTCAGCGATATCTGCTCGATCTTCCCTGAGCGAATCTCGATTTCACCGGCGCCGCCATCGGTTGACCCGACGGCGGAGCAGGCACTTATCAGCACCGTCATCAACGTGACTGACAGCCAGGACAGGATTACTTTCATTGCGGTGCACCTCGTTATTGGTATTTGATTGCAATGCCTTTCAGCTGCGTCCTTGAATCGTTTCTATGTCCCGGCTTAACACAAGCACATTGGTAACGAGAGCCGCAAAGAGTAACGACTGCTGCAATCTTGAGAGTCGAAGCGATGAAGAGGAAGACATGTCAGCATCCACTGCTGGAAGTGTATTGAGCCAACGTCTGTTGGCAGTTCAATCAAGGCTTAACTGCGAATGAACGCCCAGAGATCGACGTTCAACTTGTCGATCGCCGCTTTGAAGTCTTGGGCGGTGATCTTCTGGCTCTCGTTTTCCAGCGTTGTACCAAACACTTTGCGTACAACCTTGGCTACCGTCTGGTTGGTTCTCGCATCGATAATCTCGGCCTCGATGAACAAAGTGCTGTCCTGATCACGGTGGCCGGTGGCGGCCTGTGTTGCTCCGACCACGGCGGCGATCGGTACCACTTCGTACCATTTCATCCCTTCGTTTTCGGCACTCACCCCGGTGATCGCCGCACGCATCAGCAGGGTGTTGGAACCCACCGGCGCGGCGCTGGTATTGGAAACCACACGGTATTTCTGACCCAGGGTGCCTTTAACCTTACTGGTCATGTAGTTTTGGATGTCGGTCAGCGTTTGCTGGTTGACCCGCTCATCGGGCTTGGGCGCGGGATAGAGCTCCAGCTTGTTGAACACCACCGTGTCATAGGCATTCGGGTTCCACGACGGACTGACCCAACGCATTGTTGTGCCGCCGCTTGCCGTTTTGACTTCCTGCAAGTTGTTGTAGTTGGACAGGTAGCCCGAGTATTGCTCGGCTTCAGTGACTTTCGATACGCAGCCGGTCAATAACAAGCTGCTCAGTGCGGCACCCGTTATCCATTTGTGCGAGAAATTCATATAACGGTACTCCTTGAGGGATGTGTTCCTGAATGTCTTTTACTCAAGGTCAGACCCTGTGGCCTCAGCCCTTTCGGAATAGGGCCCACTGGATCTCAGCCTGAGCAATCGAATGACTGCTTGCCAACTGCAAGCAGTCGCAAGCGTCGCGTTACTTCGATGCCACCACTGCCGGCGGCTGCCAGTTGCCGTTGCCAGCGGGAAGAATTGAAGGCTCTGTCGCCTTCGGCCAATAGAGACGCATCACCAGATAGACTGTGCCGTCAGGCGCGGGCAACCAGTTGGCCTCTTTGGCCTTGCCGGGCGAATCCTTCTGGATGTACAGCGTCATTGAGCCATCCGCGTTCTTCTTCATGGCCGAGAGCATCGGCGAATTGATCAGGTAG
>NZ_CATKPT010000019.1:0-81373 GCF_949768125.1 Pseudomonas sp. IT-P253
GGATCTGTGTTTCAGCTGGCGGGTTGCAGCGTTTGTGATCCGGCTTGTGGGCCTGACGCTGCCTGAGACTTCAGTTCACGGGCAACGGTCCAGACGATGAACGCGGCCACGATGTCGAAAATCGCCAGCACCACGAACAACGGGCTATAACCGATCTGGGTCACCATCACACCGAACACCAAGGTGAAAGCGGCGGCGCCGAGGTAACCGAACATTCCTCCCATGCCCGTGGCGGTGGCCACTTCATTTTTGCCGAACGAGTCAGAGGTGATTGCATACAGCGCGCCGGACAATGTCTGGTGGGCGAAGCCACCGATGCACAACAGCGCGATGGCGGTGTACGGGCTGGCCACCAGGCCAATGCAGGCCGGGCCGATCATGCACGAGGCGCCGAACAGCAAGACCATTTTGCGCGAAGTGAACAACGATACTTTCAGGTGTTTGTGGAACAGTGGGCTCAAATAACCGCCAAGCACACAGCCAAGGTCGGCGGCGAGAAACGGTAGCCAGGCGAACATAGCGATCTCTTTGATGTTCATGTGCCGTTCTGTCATCAGGTACAGCGGAATCCACGCGTTGAATGTCTGCCAGGCGGGTTCGGAGAGCATCCGGGCGCTGGCGATGGCGTAGAAATTACGGCTGCCGATGATCTTTTTCCAGCTGCCTTTCTGGGCCGTTGGGTCTTTGAAGTGGTCTTCCTGGCCGCTGAGGATGTAATCCCGTTCTTCGTCGCTCAGGCGCTTTTGGTTGCGCGGATGCTTGTAGAGGATCACCCACAGGAAACTCCAGACCACGCCCAGGCCACCGACGATCAGGAACGCCAGTTGCCAGCCGCTGTGCAGAATCGCCCAGACCACCAGTGGCGGCGCCAGCAGTGCGCCAATCGAGGAACCGATGTTGAACCAGCCGATGGCGACCGAGCGCTCCTTGGCCGGAAACCATTCGGTAGAGGCTTTGACCGCCGCCGGCAGCCCTGCGGCTTCGGTCAAACCGAGCAGGCCGCGGACAAACGCCAGCCCTTGCCAGCCCGTCGCCAGCGCCGCGAGTGCGCAGGCAATCGACCAGGCGAAGGCGAAAATTGCGAAACCCATTTTCGTGCCAATGGCATCAATGATGTAACCGGCGACCGGTTGCATCAGTGCGTAGCACACCTGCCAGGCAACCACGATGTGCGAGTACTGCTCGGTGGAGATGTTCATTTCGCTCATCAGGGTCGGAGCGGCCACTGACAAGGTATTTCGAGCGAGGTAGTTAACCATCAGGCCAGCCGTCACGAGGCCGACCATCCACCAGCGGATACCTTTGACTTTCATCATTTCACCATGATTGTTTTTGGATTTTTGGTGTAAATCATTTGTTGTAGGTTGTCGTACAACATGCGCCTTTATAGGAGTTCGGAGGTGAAGCTGTCAACAAATATGTCAGGGATTTTGCAGGCTAAGGCGACGGGTGGGGGATGGCGTCATCGTATGACCTCGAGGAATCCCGTGATACTCGTGTAGGAGCGAAGCTTGCTCGCGAACGGAACACCTCGGTCTGACTCAATGACCGCAGCGATCCTTTCGCGAGCAAGCTTCGCTCCTACAGGGAATCAGGCGTTGTCAGTGGCGTTACAGCAGGTCGCGCAGGGCGGCGTCCCGCACGCCATCGCCCAGCCTCGCGGCGCCGTGCAGGAGAGGGGATGTCAAAAGGATGGGGCGTGCTGCCTGCGTTTCCACTGATTCAATCGCTGCTGCAGATTCAACGGGCTATGGATCTGTTGCTGCCGCGCCCGGCTGAACAAAATCAATGCGAGCTCCGCCGTGGCCAGGGCATCGGCACTGGCATTGTGGCGTTCGAACACTTCCAGCTTGAACCAGTCGATCCATTCATCCAGACCGGCTTCACGGATGTTCGCCTGGGGGCAAAGCATCGGCGCGATATCCGCCACATCCAGAAACGGATGCTGCAACTTGTAGCCCAGGTGATCTTTCAACGCGCGCCCGAGCATGTGTTGATCGAACGGCGCATGAAACGCCAGCAGCGGGCTGCTGCCCACAAACTCCATGAATTCGAGCAACGTCAGAGCCGGATCGCTGCCCGCAGCAATCGCGCTCGGGCCCAGGCCATGAATCAGCATGCTGGGGGCGAACTTCATATCGGCACATTGCAGCGTTCGTTCGAATTGCTGACTGAAATCGATGGCGCCGTCTTCAATCACCACTGCGCCGATGGACAGCACCCGATCTCGACTCAGGTTCAGCCCGGTGGTCTCCAGATCGAGCACCACCCAGCGTTGCTCGCGCAGGCTGTATTCGCTCAGCTCCGCAGCCGCCGACAAGCGTTCCAGACGTTGCTGCAGTTCGCCGGGAAGGACCGGGCCTGCCGGGCGCAGCCATGAAAACAGGCTCATAGTTGATACCGCAGGGTCAGGCTGCTTTGCAGGCGTTGCGCCTGGCGCAAGGATTCACGCAGGATCCGTCGGTCAAGGTGATTGAGGCTGTCAGGATCGACCCGGTTGGAGTAGGGCAAATTCTCGCGGGTCTGTAGTTGATGTTGCTGCATGCGGGTTTGCTGGATGAAGTGATACGCCTCTTCATACGCCGCGCCGTCCAGCCGTTCGATGACCTCTTTGGCCACCAATTGGCGAAAGCGCTCCAGCGTGTTGTTGGCTTCGATGCCATGGGCCAATGCCAACAGTCGGGCACCGTCGACAAAAGGGCTAAGGCCCTGGATTTTCAGGTCCAGCGTGGCTTTTTCGCCATTCTTGCGCGCCAGCACGAACTCACGGAAACGCCCCACCGGCGGACGATTACGCAGGGCGTTTTCGGCCATCATTCGCTGGAACAGCCGGTTGTCAGCCACTTGATCGAGAATCCCTCGACGCAGTTGCTCGCAGCCTTGCTCATCACCCCAGACCACCCGCAAGTCGAAATAAATGCTTGAACCCAGCAGGTTCTCCGGCGTTGCTTCGCGGATAAACGCCGCAAAACGCCGCGCCCATTCGGCCCGGGACAAACACAGCTCAGGGTTGCCGGCCATGATGTTGCCCTTGCACAGGGTGAAGCCGCAGAGCGCCAGGCTCTGATTGATCTGCTGGGCGATGGGCAACAGCTTGCCGCGAATTTCCGCGGCATGGGCTGCATCCCGCGCTTCGAACAAAATGCCGTTGTCCTGATCGGTGTGTAGCGTCTGCTCGCGACGTCCTTCACTGCCAAAGCACAGCCAACTGAACGGCACACCGGGGTCGCCTTTCTCGGCTAAAGTGAGTTCGATCACCCGGCAGACGGTATGGTCGTTGAGCAGGGTGATGATGTGCGTGATCTGGGTCGAAGACGCGCCGTGGGCCAGCATGCGTTCCACCAGTTGGCCGATTTCGCCGCGCATCGCCACCAGGTTTTCTACGCGCTGAGCGCTGCGAATCGTCCGCGCCAGGTGCACCAGATCGACCCTTTGCAGGGAAAACAGGTCGCGTTCCGAGACCACGCCACACAGGCGTTGATCCTTGACCAGGCAGACGTGGGCGATATGCCGTTCGGTCATGGCGATGGCCGCATCGAAGGCGCTGTGGTCCGGCGTCAGGTAAAACGGCGCCTGGATCATGTGCCGTTCGATGGCTTCGTTGAAGTCACCGGTGCCGTTGGCGACCACTTGGCGCAAGTCGCGCAGGGTGAAAATCCCCAGCGGCGCTTTGTGTTCATCGACCACCACAATGCTGCCGACCTGCTGCTCGTGCATCAGGGTCACGGCTTCACGCAGGGGCGTGGCCGGGCTGCAGGTCACCGGATGGCGCATGGCCAATTCACCCAGACGGGTATTGAGCGAGTACTGAGTGCCGAGGGTCTCCACGGCTTTTTGCTGGACTTGATGATTGACCTGATCCAGCAAGCTGCTGACACCGCGTAGGGCAAAGTCGCGAAACGCGTTGGACAGTGCGAACAGTTTGATGAAGGCCAGTTTGTTCAGCTGTAGGCAAAAGGTGTCTTCGGCGGCCAGGTGTTCGGTGCGGGTCGCACGCTCCCCCAGCAGCGCGGCGAGGGGGAAACACTCGCCCGTGGTGATTTCGAAGGTGGTTTCGGTCCCGCCTTTGGCTGAGTGGGGTCGTTCACCCACGACTCGGCCTTGTTTGACGATGTAGAAATGCTCAACCGGGCCGTCGGCGGGTTTGATGATGCTCTCGCCGGGGGCATAAAAGCGCAGCTGACATTGCTCGACCAGGTACGCCAGGTGAGCGTGTTCCATTTGATTGAAGGGCGGGAAGCGCTGCAGGAATTGCACAGTGCCCTGGATGTTTTGCAACACCGCGGTTTTTCCTGCCTGGGTGAAGGCGTCCGCTTTACTCATAACCATGACCGCAGTCTTTTATTGATTTGTTGTTGGATGTTTCGGCCATGGTCGGCCCCTACACGTAGCGTGCCCATTGGACGTAAGTCTAGGTAGGGCGTGTAGAGGATGAAATGTCGGAAAAACCTTACGCAACTGTCGGAAAAACTGCTGTGCGCCCCTCTTGGAAAAATATCCGACGAAGTGCACATTGGAGGTCTGCTTAGCAATGTCTCACCATTGTGCTAGGGAATTGAAATTGGAAACGTAGAGATAGCCATGTCCGACCACGATATTTTGAGTGACGCCGAGCGAAAAGCGCTCAGTGCCGTCATGCTGGAACCTGACCTGCCGCCGCAACGGGTGCTGATCGTCGATGACGATAAAGACGCGCGGGAGTTGCTTTCAGAGATTCTTGGCCTGGACGGTATTCACTGCTTGACCGCTGCCAGTGGTGAGACTGCGCTCAAGATGTTGGGCGAGAAGCCATCGATTGGCCTGGTCATTACCGATCTGCGGATGGGCCATATCGATGGTCTGGACTTGATCCGCCAGGTACGTGAGTCGGTCCGGGCGGCGATGCCGATCATCATCGTTTCCGGAGACGCCGACGTGGAAGATGCGATCGCTGCGATGCATTTACACGTGGTCGATTTCCTGCTCAAACCCATTGATTCCGGCAAGCTGTTGGAGCTGGTCAAGCATGAGCTTGGGATGGAGCCTTGACTCGGTTTCGTGTTGTCTGTTCGATCGCCTTCGCGGGCAAGCTCCGCTCCTACAGGATTGTGCATTATTCACGAACGACGTAAATCCTGTAGGAGCGAGGCTTGCCCGCGAAGGCAGCGCCACTTATTTCAAGCGAAAAAAAGGCCCTGATCGAAAGATCAGGGCCTTTTTTTGTCCGGCGTCAGCGATCAGTTACAGGCCATTGGCAGCCTTGAACTCGCGACGACGACGGTGCAGCACCGGCTCGGTGTAGCCGTTTGGCTGCTTCGTGCCTTCGACCACCAGTTCGACCGCCGCCTGGAAGGCGATGTTGCTGTCGAAGTTCGGAGCCAGTGGGCGATACAGCGGGTCGTTGGCGTTTTGACGGTCAACCACCGGCGCCATGCGCTTGAGGCTTTCCATCACTTGCTCTTCAGTGACGATACCGTGACGCAGCCAGTTGGCGATGTGCTGGCTGGAGATACGCAGCGTTGCACGGTCTTCCATCAGGCCGATGTCGTTGATGTCTGGCACTTTCGAACAGCCCACGCCTTGATCGATCCAGCGCACCACGTAGCCAAGAATGCCCTGGGCGTTGTTGTCCAGTTCGTTCTTGATCTGCTCTGCGGTCCAGCTCGGATTGACGGCCAGCGGGATGGTCAGGATGTCGTCCACCGAGGCGCGAGCACGTTTGGCCAGTTCGGCCTGACGGGCGAACACATCGACCTTGTGGTAATGCAACGCGTGCAGCGCAGCAGCGGTCGGCGACGGAACCCAGGCGGTGTTGGCACCGGCCAGTGGGTGAGCGATTTTCTGTTCGAGCATCGCGGCCATCAGGTCGGGCATGGCCCACATGCCTTTACCGATTTGGGCGCGGCCCTGCAGGCCGGTGCTCAAACCGATATCAACGTTCCAGTTCTCGTAGGCGCCGATCCACTTCTCGGCCTTCATGTCCGCCTTGCGCACCATCGGGCCGGCTTCCATGGAGGTGTGGATTTCGTCGCCCGTGCGGTCGAGGAAACCGGTGTTGATGAACACCACGCGCTCGCTGGCAGCCTTGATGCAGGCCTTGAGGTTGACCGTGGTACGGCGCTCCTCGTCCATGATCCCGACTTTCAGGGTGTTGCGCGGCAGGCCGAGCACGTCTTCGATGCGACCGAACAGTTCGTTGGTGAACGCGGCTTCTTCGGGGCCATGCATCTTCGGCTTCACGATGTAGACCGAGCCGGTGCGGCTGTTCTTGCGCGAGTTGTGGCCGTTGAGGCTGTGGATGGCCGCGAGGCAAGTCACCAGGCCGTCGAGAATGCCTTCCGGCACTTCGTTGCCATCTTTGTCGAGGATCGCATCGATGGTCATCAGGTGGCCGACGTTGCGCACGAACAACAACGAACGACCGTGCAGGCTCAGTTCTTTACCATCGACGCCGGTGTAGGTGCGGTCGGCGTTCATGGTGCGGGTAAAGGTCTGACCGCCCTTGGAGACTTCTTCCGACAGGTCGCCCTTCATCAGGCCGAGCCAGTTGCGGTAGATCACCACTTTGTCATCAGCATCGACGGCGGCGACAGAGTCTTCGCAGTCCATGATGGTGGTCAGCGCCGCTTCCATCAGAATGTCTTTGACGCCGGCCGCATCGGTCTGGCCGACCGGGGTGTTGGCATCGACCTGGATTTCGAAATGCAGGCCGTTGTTCTTCAGCAGGATCGCGGTTGGGGCGCTAGCGTCGCCGTGGAAGCCGATCAGCTGCGCATCGTTGCGCAGGCCGGAATTGCTGCCACCTTTAAGGGCGACCACCAGTTTGCCGTCAACGATCTTGTAGCCGGTGGAATCGACATGAGAGCCGGCCGCCAATGGCGCCGCTTCGTCGAGGAAAGCGCGGGCGAAGGCAATCACCTTGTCGCCACGAACCTTGTTGTAGCCTTTGCCTTTTTCCGCGCCGTCAGCCTCGCTGATCGCGTCGGTGCCGTAGAGCGCGTCGTACAGCGAACCCCAGCGGGCGTTCGAAGCATTGAGCGCGAAACGGGCGTTCATTACCGGCACAACAAGTTGTGGACCGGCCATGCGGGCGATTTCGTCATCGACGTTTTGCGTCGTTGCCTGGAAGTCGGCCGCTTCTGGCAGCAGATAGCCGATGTCTTGCAAGAAGGCTTTATAAGCCACGGCGTCGTGCGCCTGGCCGGCACGGGATTGGTGCCAGCCGTCGATACGAGTCTGGAAATCATCGCGTTTGGCGAGTAGGGCTTTGTTCTTCGGCGCCAGGTCATGAATGACCTTGTCGGCACCGGCCCAGAACTTATCGGCGGTGAGGCCGGTACCGGGAATGGCTTCGTTGTTCACGAAGTCGAACAGGACTTTGGCGACCTGCAGGCCACCGACTTGAACGTGTTCAGTCATTGCTTGCCTCACTCTGCTCAGCTATTTCGCTTTTCAGCTCTTCAAATTAACAATGAAGCCTCTGGCTATTTAAACCACAAACCCCTTCCACCGGTACATGCCATTCAGGGCGGCCGGGATGGAACCGATCAACGGCTTTGAGGCCTTGCTGATAGGGCGTTCAGGGCTGCGACTGCGCCTGTGGCAGACATCGATCCAACGTTATGTAGTGCGCGCTGCGGCATACTACATGATGAATTGCGGTTGTGAAAATTAGACTAATTACGTCGATCTGCGACCCCATGACGCATTGCAGTCATGTCGGGGAACGGGATGTTCTCAAAAAAGCATTAGATTGTTCCAGTTAAATATAAAAACTTGTACACGATTTGTTTTTTTCAGTCGGGTCGGTGGTGAGCCATTCGCGGGCAAGCCTCGCTCCTACAACGATTGCGCAAGCCCTGTAGGAGCGAGGCTTGCCCGCGAAGGCGCCAGGCGATTCAACACAGAATCACCCTTTGCCTATACTTCCCTTTCTATAACAAAAGAGGGCTGCGCCATGGACCACCTCGTACTCACTGTATTCGCACCGGACAAGCCTGGGCAGGTCGAGCGCATTGCCCAATGCATTGCCGAGCACGGCGGCAACTGGCTGGAAAGCCGCATGTCGCGCATGGCCGGGCAGTTCGCCGGCATTCTTCGGGTGGGCGTGCCGGCCGAGGCCTACGACGAATTGGTGGATGCCCTGCAGGCGTTGTCCGCCCAAGGCATTCGTGTGCTAATCGCCGAAAGCGGCATCGAACAATCCTGCACCTGGAAGCCGATTGCCATGGAGTTAGTCGGTAATGATCGTCCGGGCATCGTTCGTGACATTACGCGTTTGCTCAGTGAGCAAGGGGTGAACTTGGAACGACTGGTGACTGAAGTGCGGCCGGCGCCGATGAGCAGCGAGCCACTGTTTCACGCCGAAGCGATTCTCGCCGTGCCGCTGACCTTGTCACTCGACGTGCTGCAATCACGACTGGAAACCCTGGCGGACGACTTGATGGTGGAATTGGTGCTGCGTAGCGAACCCTGACAGGGTTATCCAAGTTATACGTGCACCTGCCTGTGGATAACCTGTAGAGACAGCCCGCCAGCCCACGCCGGCCGGGCTTCTTCAAGATCTGATCAAAAAACCATCAGTTTCAACAAGTTGCGCACAAACGCCGGGGATGACGTTGTGGATAACCTTGGGAAGGATGGTTGCAGGCCACGAGGGACGTGGCCTGTAGCGGTTTGTACGATTTTTGATCAGCGACGGCGGCGCAGACTTATCCACGCATCGACGCTGTAAACCGCGAGACCGGCCCAGATAAAGAAAAACGCGACCAAGGTGCTGGACGACAGGTGTTCGCCAAACAACAGCACGGCTTGCAACAGCACCAGCGTTGGCGCCAGGTACTGGAGGAATCCGAGGGTGGTGTAGGGCAAATGCCGTGCGGCGGCGTTGAAGCACACCAGCGGCACCAAAGTGACCGGGCCAGCGGCCACCAGCCACCAGGCTTCGGACGTGCTCCAGAACTCAGGTTGGGCGCTGGCTGCTGTCGGATTGAACAGCAACCAGGCGACCGCAATCGGCACCAACATCCAGGTTTCCACTACCAGGCCTGGCAACGCCTTGACCGGCGCCTGCTTGCGGATTAATCCGTAGAAACCAAAGGTCAACGCCAGTACCAGGGACACCCACGGCAGGTTGCCGACTTGCCACACTTGTTGCGCGACGCCAATCGCCGCCAGGGCAACCGCCAGCCATTGCATGCGCCGCAGTCGTTCGCCGAGGATCAACATGCCTAGCAGCACGTTCACCAGCGGGTTGATGTAGTAACCGAGGCTGGCTTCGACCATGCGCCCGTTGTTGACCGACCAGACGTAGGTCAGCCAGTTGGCGGCGATCAGCGTGCCGCTCAAGGCCAGGATCGCAAGGCGTTTCGGGTTGTCACGCAACTCGCGCCACCAGCCCGGATGCCTCCAGACCATCAGCAGCAAGGTGCCGAACAGCGCGGACCAGAGCACGCGATGGATGATGATCTCCACGGAGGGCACGTTGGCGATGGCTTTGAAGTAAAGCGGGAACAATCCCCAGATGATGTAGGCACTCAGGCCCAGAATGTACCCGCGACGCAGGTTGGCAGCTTGCATGCAGAATCCTTGCTTAGGCAGCTAACAAAGAGGGGGATTGTAAGGAGATTTGTCGGCGAATGTCGCACCTGAATAGGTTGATCAATTGTGAACACTTTGTGGGAGCGAGCCTGCTCGCGAAAGCGGTTTGTCAGTCACTGATGTGCTGAATGTGTTGCCGTCATCGCGAGCAGGCTCGCTCCCACAGGGTTTCACCGTGAGTCAGAAGAGCTTCAGGGGTTCTTCGTTTAGCGCAGCCAATTGCTCACGCAGTGCCAGCACCTGATCCCCCCAATACCGCTCCGTACCGAACCAGGGAAAACTGTGCGGGAACGCCGGGTCGTCCCAGCGGCGGGCAAGCCAGGCGCTGTAGTGCATCAGGCGCAACGCGCGCAGCGGCTCGATCAACGCCAGTTCCCGCGGGTCGAAGTCATGAAATTCGTTGTAGCCGTCCATCAATTCCGACAGCTGACCGAGACATTCCTGACGATCACCCGCGAGCATCATCCAGATGTCCTGCACCGCCGGGCCCATGCGGCAGTCGTCGAGGTCGACGATGTGGAACATCTCGTCGCGGCACATCATGTTGCCGGGGTGGCAATCACCGTGCATGCGGATGTTCCGGTGCGGCGTGGCCTTGTAGACCTCTTCCACACGTTTGAGCAGGTCGCGGGCCACGGACTCGTAGGCTGGCAGCAGACTTTTGGGTACGAAATTGCCCTCCAGCAAGGTTGTCAGCGAATCATGACCAAAATTCTTCACGCCCAGCGCTTCACGGTGTTCGAACGGCTTGGTAGCGCCGACCGCGTGCAGACGACCGAGCAACTGACCCAGGCGATACAGCTGATCGAGATTGCCAGGCTCCGGCGCACGGCCGCCTCGGCGGGGAAACAGGGTGAAACGGAAACCGTTGTGTTCGTGCAGGCTCGCGCCGTTGTGGATCATCGGCGCGACGACGGGTACATCGCATTCGGCGAGTTCGAAGGTGAATTGGTGCTCTTCGAGAATCGCTTCATTGGTCCAGCGCTGGGGGCGGTAGAACTTGGCGATCAGCGGCTCGGAGTCTTCGATGCCGACCTGGTAGACGCGGTTTTCGTAGCTGTTGAGCGCCAGAATGCGGGCATCGCTGAGAAAACCGATGCTTTCAACGGCATCGAGCACGAGGTCTGGGGTGAGGGTTGCAAACGGGTGGGCCATGCTGACTCCTGCGCGCAGCAGGCTGCCGCGTCCGGCCAAGCATGGTAGCGCAGACGGGGAGTGTTTAGGGCCTGGTCTTGAGATGAGTGGTGTCCGGGCAGACGTTTCGCGAGCAGGCTCGCTCCCACACTGGATCTGTGACACAGCGCAAATCCCTGTGGGAGCGAGCTTGCTCGCGAAGAGGGTCGATCAGGCGCCGACGATCCCGCCGTCCGCACGGGAAATCGCCATCACCGAAGACCGCGGTTTGCCATTCGGCAAATGCTCGGGGAACGTTGAACCACCGTTCTCCCCCGGGTGTTGAATCCCGACAAACAAGGTCTTCTGATCCGGCGAAAAACTGATCCCGGTGACTTCGCAGCCAGTCGGCCCGACCATGAAACGGCGGATCTCTCCGGTCACCGGATCGGCGCAGAGCATCTGGTTGTTGCCCATGCCTGCGAAGTCGCCGGCATTGTTCGCATCGCCATCGGTAAGAATCCACAACCGCCCGGCGTTGTCGAAACCCAGGCCATCCGGGCTGTTGAACATGTTCTGCGGGGTGATGTTCGATGAACCGCCCTTCGCTGTGCCGGCATGGACGCCCGGGTTGCCGGCGACCACAAACAGGTCCCAGGCAAAGCTATTCGAGCCGTGATCGTCACGGTCGGTGCGCCAGCGCAGGATCTGCCCGTAGACGTTTTTCTCGCGAGGGTTCGGCCCGCCCACCGGTTGACCGTCCTCTCCGCGTTTGGCGTTGTTGGTCAGCGTGCAATAGACCTGGCCATCCTTGGGGCTGACGACGATCCATTCCGGACGGTCCATGCGCGTGGCTTTCACCACGCTGGCCGCGAGGCGCGCGTGAATCAACACTTCGGCCTGATCGGCAAAACCGCTGCTGGCGTCGATGCCGTTTTTACCGTGGGTCAGTTCGATCCACTCACCTTGGCCTTTCGGATGATCGGCATTGCTGTCGCCCGCGTCGAAGCGCGCCACGTACAAGGTGCCGTGGTCCAGCAGGTCGCGGTTGGCCTTGGGGTTTTTGTGGTCGATCTTGTCGCGGCTGACGAACTTGTAGATGAATTCGCCGCGTTCATCGTCGCCCATGTACACCACGGCGTGACCGTCATGGGTCTCGGTGAGGGCGGCGTTTTCATGTTTGAAACGGCCCAGTGCGGTGCGTTTGACGGGCGTCGAGTGCGGGTCGAACGGATCGATTTCCACGACCCAGCCATGGCGGTTGAGCTCGTTCGGGTTTTTCGCCAGGTCGAAGCGCGGGTCGTGCGGGTGCCAGTTGATCTCCTTGCTGGCCGCCACCGCGCCGTAGCGTTTCTGCGCAGCATCGAATGTGTGCTCGGCGCTGCTGCTGCCGAAGCAGTCGGTGAAGTTCTCTTCGCACGTCAGGTAAGTGCCCCACGGTGTCTTACCGTTGGCGCAGTTCTGGAAGGTGCCGAGGACGTTTTTGCCGTGCGGGTCGGCGCTGGTTTTCAGCAACGCGTGGCCGGCAGCCGGGCCGCTGAGCTTGATCGGTGAATTGCCGTGAATCCGGCGGTTGTAACGCGAGCCCGGGACGAATTGCCACTGACCGTTCTTGCGCTGCACTTCGATCACCGACACGCCCTCACAGGCCAATGCCTTGCGCACTTCCTGGGCCGACTGCGGCATGCCGCCGTGAGGGTAGAGGTAACGGTAATTGGTGTATTCGTTGTTGATCGCCATCAGTGCCCGGTCGTTTTCGCCCGGAAACTCGAACAGGCTCATGCCGTCGTTGTTGTCGCCGAACTGGACTTCCTGGTGTTCGGCGGTGCCGTTGCCACTCGGGTCGAATGCCGGGCCGTTGTTCTGCAGAGGCTCGCCCCAACTGATCAATACCTGGGAGGTGTAACCCGGTGGCAGGCTGATGGCGTCGTTGGTGGCGGCGGGGATGCTGTCAAAGCCCAACAACTTACTGGTGCCTGCGCTGACACTGGCGGCCAGCACGCTGCGACTCAGCAGGTTGCCGCCGAGGAACATCGCTGCACCGCACAGGGCTCCAGCGCTGATGAAGCTTCGGCGGCTGAGGCCGACCATTTTCTCAAGGTCGGTGGATTGGTTGTCTTCTAATAAGCTCACATCAGGCTCCCTGCTGATTTTTGCAGTCACCTTAGTGATGGTCGATGAAGGTTTTGTTGCAGTTGCCGCACTCGATCCCTGTAGCAGCTGCCGAACGCAGCCTTCGGCAGCTGCTACAGGGTTGTTGAACGCCTGAGTTAGAGCGGCGTGCCGAGCAGAACGTTGGAGGGGGAGAACTGCACCAGCACCGCTTTATCCGCGGCAAGACCGAGGGCTCTCAAGTGCAACGGCTCGGCCAGGGCACAGAGCGTCTGGCCATTTGGCAGGCCGATGCGCACTTCACTGGGGCCGTCTTCGGCGTCGAGAATTTCTTCGATGATGCCCTTCAAGCAATTGTTACCGGATGTTGTGGGCTGATCGATGCTCAACAATTCCAGCCAGCCGGCCTTGATCAGTGCAACCACTTCGGTGCCGGTTTCCAGTTCCAGCCGTAGCGTGCTGTCATGGGTGATCTGCGCGTCGATGTTCAAGCTTTCCGCCAACTCAAGGCGGATCAGGTCGTTGCGCCCCTGGGTATCGATGGCCACGACCTTGCCGTGCAACTGATTGCGCGCGCTGGTTCTGAGCATTAGCCGCCCGAGCAGGTTGAGGTCACTCGCGTCTTCAGCCGCGTCCAGCACCTGAGCCTGCAAGACTTGCAGTTTTTGATACAGCCTCAATACACGCTCGCCCTCGCTGGAGAGTTTGGCGCCACCGCCGCCCTTGCCGCCGACACTGCGCTCCACCAGCGGTTTCTGCGCGAGGTTGTTCAGCTCGTCGATGGCGTCCCAGGCCGCTTTGTAACTGAGGCCCGCGCTTTTCGCGGCGCGGGTGATCGAGCCTTGTTCGGCGATGTGTTGCAGCAATGCGATGCGCTGCGGCCGACGGACAATGTGCTGGGACAACAAGGTAGGCAAGGACATGGCGAGACGCTTTGGGCTGTTGCGATGGAGAGGACGTTGGCTGCTGGAAGCCTGGGAGTCAAGTCAGACCCTATCCTTGTGGGAGCGAGCTTGCTCGCGAAGAGGCCATAACATTCAACTTCTACGTTGAATATTAAATCGCTTTCGCGAGCAGGCTCGCTCCCACCCGGAATACCAATAAGTCAGGTCGCATCGCCGGGTTTGGGCGTGCGCGCCAGGCAATACACGTCAACCCTGGCGGCGCCCGCGTCCATCAACAGTCGAGCCAGAGCCTGAGCCGTGGCGCCGGTGGTCAGCACGTCGTCGACCAGCGCCAGATGCCGACCTTTGATCGACGCATCGGCTGCCAGGGCGAAGGCGTTGCGCAGGTTCTTTTTGCGCGCGTCGGCGTTCAGTTCCTGTTGCGCGCTGGTGTCCTGAGTCCTCAGCAGCAACGCTTCATCGCAAGGAATGTCGAGGCCGGTGCTCAGCCATCGGGCCAGCATCGCCGCCTGGTTGAAGCCCCGTTGACGTAGACGCTTGGTGGCCAGCGGCACGGGAATCAGCAGGTCGGGGCGTTCAAGGTCTTCATCGAAGCGATGTTGCAGAAACTGGGCGAGCAGTTCGGCGAGCAGGCGACCCAATGGCCACTTCGCGCTGTGCTTGAAGCGGGTGATCAAACTGTCTATCGGAAAGCTGTAAAACCAGGGCGCGGCGACACGTTCGAAGGCCGGCGGTTGCTTCAGGCATTGACCACAGGTGAGCCCCGGCGCGGGCAGGGGCAGGGCACAGGTCTGGCAGTGGTGGCCTAGCCATGGCAAATCGGTTTCACAGGCCGTGCAAATCGGTAGGTCGCTGTCGGACGGTTCCGAACACAGCAAACAGAATTGATCATTGTTTAACCAGATGTAGACCGGTCCTACGCGTGGTGGTTGACAGTGCATCGCTCTTCCTTAAATATGCCGAACATCCGTGTAGCGCCTGTGGGTATTCCAGTCCCACAGCCGCAAGCCATGCATACAACTAGGAAACGCCCATGAGCGCCAGCACCACTGCAAACCTGCGTCATGACTGGTCTTTGGCCGAAGTCAAAGCACTCTTCGTTCAGCCGTTCAACGACTTGTTGTTCCAGGCGCAAACGGTGCACCGCGCGCATTTCGATGCCAACCGGGTCCAAGTGTCGACACTGCTGTCGATCAAAACCGGCGCTTGCCCGGAAGATTGCAAATATTGCCCACAGTCCGGTCACTACAACACCGGCCTGGAAAAAGAAAAACTGATGGAAGTGCAGAAGGTCCTCGAAGAGGCCGCTCGCGCCAAGGCCATCGGTTCGACCCGTTTCTGCATGGGCGCTGCCTGGAAGCACCCGTCGGCGAAAGACATGCCTTACGTGCTGGAAATGGTCAAAGGCGTGAAAGCCATGGGCCTGGAAACCTGCATGACCCTCGGCCGTCTCGACCAGGACCAGACCGCAGCGCTGGCCCAGGCGGGCCTTGACTACTACAACCACAACCTCGACACCTCGCCGGAGTTCTACGACAGCATCATCACCACCCGCACCTACAGCGAGCGCCTGCAAACCCTGGCTTACGTGCGTGATTCGGGGATGAAAATCTGCTCGGGTGGCATTCTGGGTATGGGTGAATCGCTGGACGACCGAGCCAACCTGCTGATCCAGCTGGCCAACCTGCCAGAGCATCCAGAGTCGGTGCCCATCAACATGCTGGTGAAAGTGGCCGGTACGCCGCTGGAAAACGCCGAGGATATCGACCCGTTCGACTTCATCCGCATGCTCGCGGTCGCCCGCATCCTGATGCCGCAATCCCACGTACGCCTGTCTGCTGGCCGTGAAGCCATGAACGATCAGATGCAAGCACTGGCCTTCTTCGCTGGCGCCAACTCGATTTTCTACGGCGACAAACTGCTGACCACCGCTAACCCGCAGGCCGACAAGGATATGCAACTGTTCGGGCGCTTGGGGATCCTGCCGGAAGCCCGCGAAGAGCACGCCGACGAAGTGCATCAAGCGGCCATCGAACAGGCGCTGATCGAGCAGAAGAGCAGCGAGCAGTTTTATAACGCAGCTGTTTGATTGGCCCACCGATTCCTCTGAAGGAATGCAAAACCCTGTGGGAGCGAGCCTGCTCGCGAAAGCAATTCGACATTCAACATAGAGGTTGAATGTGATGGCCTCTTCGCGAGCAGGCTCGCTCCCACAAGGTACTGCGATTGCTTGTGAATTCTGACACCCGAGGCCTGCATGTCTTTCGATCTCGCCGCACGCCTTGCTGCCCGTCGTGCCGAACATCTCTATCGTCAGCGCCCCCTGCTCGAAAGCCCTCAAGGCCCGGAAGTAGTGGTCGACGGGCAACCGTTGCTGGCGTTCTGTAACAATGACTACCTGGGCCTGGCCAATCACCCGCAAGTGATCGAAGCCTGGCGTGCCGGCGCAGCGCGTTGGGGCGTCGGTGGCGGCGCCTCGCACCTGGTCATCGGCCACAGCAGCCCGCATCACGCGCTGGAAGAAGCCCTGGCCGATCTGACCGGGCGCCCTCGTGCGCTATTGTTCACCACGGGGTACATGGCCAACCTCGGCGCGGTCACGGCGTTGGTCGGGCAGGGCGATACGGTGCTGGAAGACCGGCTCAATCACGCGTCGTTGCTCGATGCCGGTCTGCTGTCCGGTGCACGTTTCAATCGTTACTTGCACAACGACGCCGACAGTCTGGCCAAGCGCCTGGAGAAGGCCACCGGCAATACGCTGGTGGTTACCGACGGGGTGTTCAGCATGGACGGCGACCTCGCCGACCTGCCGGCGCTGGCGCGCGAAGCGAAAGCCAAAGGCGCGTGGCTGATGGTCGATGATGCTCACGGTTTCGGTCCGCTGGGCGCTCATGGCGGCGGAATTGTCGAGCATTTCGGTTTGAGTCAGGAGGATGTGCCGGTCCTGGTCGGTACCCTCGGCAAGGCGTTTGGCACCGCCGGTGCTTTCGTGGCCGGCAGCGAAGAGCTGATTGAAAGCCTGATCCAGTTCGCCCGCCCCTACATTTACACCACCAGCCAGCCGCCGGCGCTGGCCTGCGCGACGCTGAAAAGCCTTGAACTGTTGCGCAGCGAACATTGGCGACGTGAGCATCTGAAAACACTGATTCGCCAGTTCCGCCTTGGCGCCGAGCAGATCGGGCTGGAGTTGATGGACAGCTTCACGCCTATCCAGCCGATCATGATTGGCGATGCCGGACGTGCCGTTCGACTGTCACAGATGCTGCGCGAGCGCGGTCTGATGGTGACGGCGATCCGTCCGCCCACCGTGCCGGCCGGCAGCGCCCGTCTACGTGTGACCTTGACCGCCGCTCACAGCGAAGCGCAGGTGCAGCTATTGTTAAACGCACTGGCCGATTGTTTTGCACAACTGGGACCGGAGCCAAGCCATGCGTGATCGTCTGATTCTGCTACCCGGCTGGGGCCTCGGGATTTCGCCGCTGGAACCCTTGGCGGCAGCGTTGCAAGGGCTGGATGAGCACCTGCGCATCGAAATCGAGCCGTTGCCTGAATTGGCGTCGAGCGATCTTGAAGAATGGCTCGATGAACTCGATTCGACGGTGCCACAGGATGCCTGGCTCGGTGGCTGGTCCCTGGGTGGCATGCTCGCTTCCGAGTTGGCGGCCCGGCGCGGAGATCGTTGCTGCGGCTTGCTGACCCTGGCGAGCAATCCTTCTTTTGTCGCCCATGAACAATGGCCGAGCGCGATGCCCGGTGAGACCTTCGATGCGTTTCTGGCGGGCTGTAAGGCTGATCCGCGCATGACCTTGAAACGCTTCTCGCTGCTCTGCGCTCAAGGTGCCGAAGACCCGCGCGGGCTGTCGCGGCTGTTGCTCGGTGGCGCGCCTCACACGGCGACCGAGGTGTTGATGAGTGGCCTGGAGTTGCTCGCCCAACTGGATACCCGCGAGGCATTGCAAGCATTCCGCGGACCGCAACTGCACTTGTTCGCCGGCCTCGACGGACTGGTTCCGGCCGAAGCGGCGGCGGACCTGCTGACGTTGCTGCCGGATATCGAAATCGGTCTGATTGAACAGGCCAGTCACGCATTTCTTCTGGAAGACCCCCACGGTGTGGCGGGGGCGATTCAGGCCTTTTTGCACGAGTCCGGTGATGACTGATTTATCCTTTCCCAACCTGCCCGGCGGTTTGCCTGACAAACGCCAGGTGGCAGCATCCTTTTCCCGCGCGGCGGTAAGCTACGACAGCGTGGCCGAGCTGCAGCGTGATGTCGGCAGCCAATTGTCGAACCGTTTGCCGGAAGGATTTGTGCCGAGTCGTTGGCTGGACGTGGGCTGTGGCACCGGGTATTTCAGTCGCGCGCTGGGTGAGCGGTTTCCGACCGGTCATGGGGTGGCGCTGGACATTGCCGAAGGCATGCTCAATCACGCTCGTCCATTGGGCGGTGCCACGCATTTCATCGCCGGCGATGCCGAGCGTTTGCCATTGCAGGGCTCGACCTGCGACCTGATTTTCTCCAGCCTCGCCGTGCAGTGGTGCGCGGACTTTGCCTCGGTGCTCAGTGAGGCGCACAGGGTGCTGAAACCGGGCGGCATTTTCGCGTTTGCTAGTCTGTGTGCAGGCACTCTGTTTGAACTGCGTGACAGCTGGCGTCAGGTGGACGGCATGGTGCACGTCAACCGCTTCCGCGAGTTCGACGTTTATCAACAGCTTTGCGCGGCCAGCGGTTTAAACGTCGTCAGCCTGGAGAACCGTCCTCATGTGTTGCATTACCCGGATGTACGCAGCTTGACGCATGAGCTCAAAGCGTTAGGGGCCCATAACCTGAACCCCGGTCGGCCGGGTGGTTTGACCGGCAGGGCACGAATCCTCGGATTGATCGAGGCTTATGAGCAGTTCCGTCAGGCCAAGGGGCTGCCAGCGACTTATCAAGTGGTCTACGCCGTTTTGGAGAAACCCTTATGAGCGCAGCCTATTTCATCACCGGCACTGACACTGATGTCGGCAAAACGACGGTCGCCGCAGGCTTGCTGTATGCCGCGCGGTTGGCGGGCATGAGTACGGCGGCGGGCAAACCGGTCGCTTCTGGCTGCGAGGTGACGCCCAAGGGCTTGCGTAACGCTGATGCGTTGGCGTTGTTGGCAGAATGCTCGCTGCCGCTGACTTATGCACAGGTCAATCCAGTGGCGTTCGAACCTGCCATTGCTCCGCATCTGGCGGCACGGGAGGCGGGCGTGGCATTGACGGTGCAATCACTGTTGGCCCCGATGCTGCAACTTCTGGATCTGAAGGCCGACTTCACCTTGATCGAAGGCGCGGGTGGCTGGCGCGTACCGTTGGCGGATCAGGACAACCTGTCGGACCTGGCGATGGCGCTGGGTCTGCCGGTGATTTTGGTGGTCGGCGTGCGCTTGGGTTGCATCAACCATGCGTTGTTGACCGCCGAAGCGATTGCTCGGGACGGTTTGCAGTTGGCAGGTTGGGTGGCGAACATCATCGATCCAAAGACTTCGCGCCTGGAAGAGAACCTCGCGACTCTTGCCGAGCGAATTCCCGCACCGTGTCTGGGGCGCGTACCGAAACTCAAGCTGCTGACGGCTGAAGCGGTCGCCGAACATCTGCAACTGGATCTGCTGGACTAGGGTTTTAACTATGACGAGGCACTGTGCCATTAGTGTTTTTGTCGGGCCTTTTGCTGGTGTGTCTGGTTCAATGGCCGCTGTTGATCCTTCTTAAGGACGGGTTTTCCCATGGAAATCTCAGGAAACAGCGCTTTTTATGCCGGTCTGAGCACTATTCAAACAGGGCAGAACCGCGTCGATCAAGCCGCTGGCCAGATCGCCAACACTACGGTTGAACGTTCGATGACCAGCCAGTCTTCCGAGGCCCAGGTGGATCGCCTGCGTTCGGTTGATCGCAGCCAGCAGTCGGACCTGGCCAGCAATGTGGTCGAGATGTCCCAGGGCAAATTTCAAGTTGAGGCCGGCGTAAAAGTCGCCAAGGCTTCCGATGAAATACTCGGCACGTTGATAGATACCTTCGCTTGAACCCACGCTGAAACCGCCCCCCCAAAAGCCGCGAATATTCGCGGCATTTTTTTGCCTGAGTCCTTCTCCCGGCTCTAATCTTTCCTGCACCGTTTGTGACTCCGTCAACAACGGTGAGTGGCTGTGGGCGCTGTATTCCCATGACGTGATGACGAACGGCAAAAGATCGGCGCTTGACAAGGTTTAGGCGTAAACGTATGTTTCAAACAACTGTTTGATCGCGCAACAGATCATCGCGATCGTTCATTCCCGGTTTACATCAGCAGAGGTTTATCGCTATGCCTGACTACAAGGCCCCCTTGCGTGATATTCGCTTCGTTCGTGACGAACTGCTCGGCTACGAAGCGCACTATCAGAGCCTTCCGGCTTGCCAGGACGCAACTCCAGACATGGTTGACGCCATTCTCGAAGAAGGCGCCAAGTTTTGTGAGCAGGTGCTGGCTCCGCTGAACCGCGTGGGTGACATCGAAGGGTGCACCTGGAGCGAGTCCGGCGTTAAAACCCCGACTGGTTTCAAAGAGGCCTACAAACAGTTTGTTGAAGGCGGCTGGCCAAGCCTGGCTCACGACGTAGCGCACGGCGGCCAAGGCCTGCCGGAGTCTCTGGGTCTGGCCGTCAGCGAAATGGTTGGCGAAGCCAACTGGTCGTGGGGCATGTACCCCGGCCTGTCCCATGGCGCGATGAACACCATCTCCGAGCACGGCACGCCTGAGCAACAAGAGGCTTACCTGACCAAACTGGTTTCCGGCGAATGGACCGGCACCATGTGCCTGACCGAACCGCACTGCGGCACCGACCTGGGCATGCTGCGCACCAAGGCCGAACCTCAGGCTGATGGCTCCTACAAAGTCTCCGGGACCAAGATCTTCATCTCGGCCGGTGAACACGACATGGCCGACAACATCGTCCACATCGTGTTGGCGCGTCTGCCGGATGCACCGGCGGGCACCAAAGGCATTTCGCTGTTCATCGTTCCGAAGTTCATGCCAAACGCTGACGGTTCGATCGGCGCTCGCAACGCGGTGACCTGTGGTTCCCTGGAACACAAGATGGGCATCCACGGCAACGCCACCTGCGTGATGAACTTCGACGCGGCCACCGGTTTCCTGATCGGCCCGGCGAACAAAGGCCTGAACTGCATGTTCACCTTTATGAATACCGCGCGCCTGGGCACTGCGCTGCAAGGTCTGGCACACGCCGAGATCGGCTTCCAGGGCGGCCTGAAATACGCTCGCGATCGTCTGCAAATGCGTTCCCTGACAGGCCCGAAAGCGCCAGAAAAGGCCGCTGACCCGATCATCGTTCACCCTGACGTACGTCGCATGTTGTTGACCATGAAAGCGTTCGCCGAAGGCAACCGCGCGATGGTTTACTTCACTGCCAAGCAGGTCGATATCGTCAAATATGGCGTGGACGAAGAAGAGAAGAAGAAGGCTGACGCACTGCTGGCGTTCATGACGCCAATCGCCAAAGCGTTCATGACCGAAGTCGGCTTCGAGTCCGCCAACCACGGCGTGCAAATCTACGGTGGCCACGGCTTCATCGCCGAGTGGGGCATGGAGCAGAACGTTCGCGACAGCCGCATTTCGATGCTGTACGAAGGCACCACTGGCATTCAGGCACTCGACTTGCTGGGCCGTAAAGTGCTGATGACTCAAGGCGAAGCGCTGAAAGGCTTCACCAAGATCGTTCATAAGTTCTGCCAGACCAACGAAGGCAACGAAGCGGTCAAAGAGTTCGTCGAGCCTCTGGCTGCGCTGAACAAAGAGTGGGGCGAGCTGACCATGAAGGTCGGTATGGCCGCCATGAAAGACCGCGAAGAAGTTGGCGCGGCCTCGGTGGACTACCTGATGTACTCCGGTTACGCCTGTCTGGCCTACTTCTGGGCTGACATGGCACGCCTGGCGGCCGAGAAACTGGCTGCCGGCACGACCGAAGAGGCGTTCTACACCGCCAAGTTGCAGACAGCGCGCTTCTACTTCCAGCGCATCCTGCCGCGTACTCGCACTCACGTTGTCACCATGCTGTCAGGCGCTAACAACCTGATGGACATGAAAGAAGAGAACTTCGCGCTGGGCTACTAAACCTTAACGTGGTTCTTCAAAAAAACCGCTGCTCCTTCGGGAGTGGCGGTTTTTTTGTGCTTGAACAACAACTAATGAGGCGCCTAAGCACCGGGTTAAAGCGCTTGATAAAAAAACCTAGTAAATCATTCAGAAAATAAGCCAATCGGCCGCTAAAGTGAGGGCACAATGCCATCTATTGCTATGACGGTCGGAGCTCTACCCCTTGCCGCGTTCTTCTGCTGTACGCTTCAGTCATTTTTTGCCCTCATTACTGTTGTTGCTCGCGGGGCTTGCGGCTGCGTACGTGAAAGATCTCAACGTTTTCTTCACCTCGCTGTTCAACGTGCTGCCCACCCTGGTGCTGCTGCTCGGCGGTGCTTACTGCGCGGTTTACCGACGTCAACGTGAACTGTTTCTGATGGTGACGGTGTACATCGCCTACTTCCTGCTGGACACCCAGACCGACTACTACCGCGACAACGGCAAGGTGCGTGACGACGCCGCCGTGGTGTTTCATTTGTGTTGCCTGTTGCTGCCGCTACTGTTCGGCATATTCGCCGCCTGGCAGGAACGTACCCATCTGTTTCAGGACATGGTGGCGCGTTTTGCCGTGTTGCTGGCGATCGGCAGCGTGGCGTTGGGGCTGGAGCAAAGTTACCCACAGGCGCTGTTGATGTGGTTGTCAGAGATCCGTTGGCCCGCCTTGCATGGCGCCTGGATGAGCCTGATTCAGTTGTCCTACCCGGTATTCATTGCCTCGTTCATATTGTTGAGCTGGCAATACTGGCGTAACCCCAGGCCTCTGCACGCTGCGCAATGGGTGGGCCTGCTCGGTTTGTTCTGGATGTTACCGAAAACCTTCATCCTGCCGTTCACGCTAAACATCATGTGCAGCCAAGTGATGCTGATGATCGCCGCCGCCGTTGCCCATGAGGCTTATCAAATGGCCTTCCGCGATGAACTCACTGGCCTGCCTGGGCGCCGCGCCTTGAACGAGCGCATGCAACGGCTGGGGCGCAATTACGTGCTGGCCATGAGCGACGTCGACCACTTCAAGAAATTCAACGACACCCACGGTCACGATGTTGGCGACCAAGTGCTGCGACTGGTTGCCAGCAAGCTGTCGAAAATCGGTGGAGGCGGTAGGGCGTATCGCTACGGCGGAGAGGAATTTGCGCTGGTGTTTGCGGGCAAAACCCTCGAAGAGTGCATGCCGCACCTGGAAGTCATCCGTGAGTCCATCGCCACCTACAACATTCAACTGCGCAATCAGGACAACCGCCCTCAGGATGATCAGCAGGGGCGCCAGCGTCGCACCGGTTCAGGCGCCTCAAGCGTGTCGGTGACCGTCAGCATCGGTGTTGCCGAGCGCGTGGAACAGCGTACCCCCGAAAAAGTGCTCAAGTCCGCGGACGAGGCGCTCTATAGCGCGAAGGGCGCCGGGCGAAACTGCGTGGTGGCCTTCGGTCAGGCCCGTCGTGGCGCGGTGCGTATGGATGCCGCCGCGGGTTGAGTGATGATGGCGCATTCAGCGTCTGGACTGTGATTGTGGGGCACGGTCGGCGGCAGTAGGTTTGAGCAATCTGCTGCCGGAGAAATGACCATGCCCGAATACAAAGCCCCCCTGCGCGACATGCGCTTTCTGATCGACCATGTCTTCGATTTTCACAGCAACTACGCCACGCTGGGCGCCACTGACGCCAGTCCGGACATGGTCAATGCGATCCTCGAAGAGGGCGCGAAGTTCTGTGAGAACGTTCTCGCGCCGTTGAATCGCAGCGGCGACGAAGAAGGCTGCCATTTCGACAATGGCGTGGTCACGACGCCGACAGGTTTCAAGCAGGCATTCGCACACTACGTTGAAGGTGGCTGGCACGGTCTGGCGGCCGATCCGGCTTACGGCGGCCAGGGTTTGCCGAGTTCACTGGGGGTGGTCATCAGCGAGATGGTCGGTTCCAGCAACATCTCTTGGGGCATGTACCCCGGACTGACCCACGGTGCGATGTCGGCGATCCATGCCCACGGCACCGAGGCGCAAAAGCAGACTTACCTGAGCAAACTCACCGCCGGCCAATGGACCGGCACCATGTGCCTGACCGAGGCCCATTGCGGCACTGACCTGGGCATTATCAAGACTCGCGCCGTACCTGCGGCCGATGGCAGTTACGCAATCAGTGGCAGCAAGATTTTCATCTCGGCCGGCGAGCACGACATGAGCGACAACATCATTCACCTGGTGCTGGCGAAATTGCCCGACGCTCAGGCCGGCACCAAGGGTATTTCGTTGTTCATCGTTCCCAAATTCCTGCCTGATGCGAAGGGTGAAGCGGGCGAGCGTAATGGCGTTTCCTGTGGCGCCATCGAACACAAAATGGGCATCAAGGCATCGGCCACCTGTGTGCTGAACTTTGACGACGCCAAGGGTTTCTTGATCGGTGAGCCGAACAAGGGCCTGAACTGCATGTTCACCATGATGAACCACGCGCGGCTAGGCACCGGCATGCAGGGGTTGTGTCTGGGGGAGGCGAGTTTTCAGGGCGCGATCAAGTACGCCAATGACCGGCTGCAGATGCGTTCACTGACCGGCCCGAAAGCGCCGGAGAAAGTCGCCGATCCGATCATCGTCCACCCTGACGTGCGCCGGATGTTGTTGACCATGAAGGCCTTCAATGAAGGCAACCGCGCACTCACCTATTTCACTGCACAACTGTTGGACGTAGCACATCTGAGTGCGGATGAATCGGCGCGTCAGGCCGCTGAAGACCTGCTGGCGTTCCTGACACCGATTTGCAAAGCCTTCATGACCGACACGGGGCTGGAAGTGACCAACCACGGCATGCAAGTGTTCGGTGGTCACGGGTTCATTCGTGAATGGGGCATGGAGCAGTTGGTTCGCGACTGCCGGATCGCCCCGATCTACGAAGGCACCAACGGGGTTCAGGCACTGGATCTGCTGGGGCGAAAGGTGCTCGGCAGCCAGGGCAAACTGCTGCGCGGCTTTACCAAAATTGTCCACAGGTTCTGCGCGGCGAATGCCGGGCACCCGCAACTCGCCAGCTATGTGGTGCAACTCAATAGCCTGAATCAGCAGTGGGGCGAATTGACCACCCAGGTCGGCATGGCAGCGATGAAAAATCCGGACGAAGTCGGCGCTGCGTCTGTGGATTACCTGATGTACAGCGGTTACATCATCCTCGGCTATCTGTGGTTGCGCATGGCGCTGGTGGCTCAGGCGCAGCTCGATTCCGGAAGCGGTGATGCTGATTACTGCCGAGGCAAACTGGCGACCTGTGAGTTTTACTTCAAGCGCCTGTTGCCGCGCACCACCGCTCATCGGGCGGCTGCCCGGGCGGGAAGCGATTGCCTGATGAAGCTTCCAGCGGAGTTGTTTGCGCTTTAGTCTTTTAAAACCAGTCACAAGGAAGCCCGCCGGATTGCGGGCTTTTTTATGACTCAATAGTCAGTGACTAAAGTTAACAAAGTGGTCATGAGTTGACCCTATGTGTCGTAAAAGTTGTTGAGGTACACTCCGGAGCAACGAAAGCACCCTTCCTACGAATCACCTGTTTAGATCTTACGAGGTTTGCCATGGCTGACTACAAAGCGCCCCTGCGCGATATGCGCTTCGTCCTCAATGAAGTTTTCGAGGTCGCCAAACTCTGGGCCGAGCTGCCTGCGCTGGCCGAGACCGTCGATGCGGAAACCGTTGAAGCCATTCTCGAGGAAGCTGGCAAGGTCACCAGCAAAAGCATCGCGCCCCTGAGCCGTGCGGCTGATGAAGAAGGTTGCCATTGGGCGGACGGTGTTGTCACCACGCCAGCAGGTTTTCCACAGGCTTATCAGACGTACTCCGAAGGCGGTTGGGTCGGTGTCGGTGGCGATCCGACCTATGGCGGCATGGGCATGCCCAAGGCTGTTTCGGCCCAGGTCGAAGAAATGGTCAACTCCGCCAGCCTGTCGTTCGGTCTGTACCCGATGTTGACCGCTGGCGCTTGCCTGTCGATCAATGCCCACGCCAGCGAGGAGCTGAAGGCAGCGTACCTGCCGAACATGTACGCCGGTGTCTGGGCCGGCTCCATGTGCCTGACCGAGCCACATGCCGGTACGGACCTGGGGATCATTCGCACCAAGGCCGAACCTCAGGCCGATGGTTCTTACAAAGTCAGCGGCACCAAGATCTTCATCACCGGTGGCGAACACGACCTGACCGAGAACATCATCCACCTGGTACTGGCCAAATTGCCGGACGCTCCGGCGGGGCCCAAAGGCATTTCGCTGTTCCTGGTGCCGAAGTTCATGGTCAATGCCGATGGCAGCCTGGGCGCACGTAACCCGGCAAGCTGCGGTTCGATCGAACACAAGATGGGCATCCAGGCGTCCGCGACCTGCGTGATGAACTTCGACGAAGCCGTGGGTTATCTGGTCGGCGAGCCGAACAAAGGTTTGGCCGCGATGTTCACCATGATGAACTACGAGCGTCTGGGTGTCGGTATTCAAGGCCTGGCCAGTGGCGAGCGCTCGTACCAGAACGCCGTTGAATACGCCCGTGATCGTCTGCAAAGCCGTTCGCCGACCGGCGCGCAGAACAAAGACAAAGTGGCTGATCCGATCATCGTCCACCCGGACGTGCGTCGCATGCTGCTGACCATGAAAGCCTCGAACGAAGGCGGCCGTGCCTTCTCGACGTACGTGGCCATGCAACTCGACACGGCCAAATTCAGTGAAGACGCCACGATCCGCAAACGCGCGGAAGATCTGGTGGCCTTGCTGACCCCGGTGGCCAAGGCGTTCCTGACCGACCTGGGCCTGGAAACCACTATTCACGGCCAACAGGTTTTCGGCGGCCACGGCTACATCCGTGAGTGGGGCCAGGAGCAACTGGTTCGCGACGTGCGCATCACCCAGATCTACGAAGGCACCAACGGCATTCAGGCGCTGGACCTGGTAGGACGCAAGATCGTCGGCACGGGCGGGGCGTTCTATAACCTGTTTGCTGACGAGATTCGTCATTTCACTGCGACCGCCAGCGCGGACCTGGCCGAGTTCACCAAGCCGCTGAACGAGTCCGTGACCACGCTCGACGAATTGACCGCGTGGTTGCTGGACCGGGCGAAAAACAATCCGAACGAAATCGGTGCGGCCTCGGTCGAGTACCTGCAAACCTTCGGTTATGTGGCTTACGCCTACATGTGGGCTTTGATGGCTAAAGCGGCCTTGGGCAAAGAAGCACAGGACGATTTTTACGCGAGCAAGTTGGGCACGGCGCGGTTCTATTTCGCACGCCTGCTGCCGCGCATTCACTCGTTGAGCGCGTCGGTGAAGGCCGGTAGCGAATCGCTGTTCCTGCTGGACGCTGCACAGTTCTGACAATGTAACGTCATGTAAGCATTCTCTTACACAACGTACTGCTGTTCTCCCATAGAAGCAGATTGGATCCACCGCTAATCTACTGCTCATGGACGTCGCGCAGGAAGCGCAAAGCAACAACACGGACACGTAGGATTCTGCCAGGACGGCGGAGTGAAATGGATGTCAGGGAAACAGTCTGCAAAGCCCCGCTTCGGCGGGGTTTTCTTTTGCCTGCAGAAAAGTGGCCCGGCTCAGCCCATCAAGGGTTTCAAGCCTCTTCCGGTCCGTTTATCACTTCTTCCAACAGCGTGCGCAATAAGGCCAGCGAGGCTTGTTGTCGCTGCACATCGCGACACACCAACCCGACTTTGAGCGGTACCCGTGGTTCCGTCAGCGGTTTCCACAGCAGTTCGTGGGTGTCGAGAGTCTTTTGCGAGCGTCCGGGCAGCACCGTGGCAAGTCGAGTGTGGGGCAGACTGTCGAGAATCCCCGCCATGTTGTTCAGCTCCGCCTGAACGTGTGGACGTCTGCCAAGATTGGCCAGTTGAGCCTGCCAGATCTGCCGCACCTGAAACTCCTCACCCAGCAGCAACATCGGCAGCTCGGCGGCCTGGCTCATAGAGACTTTCTTGAATTCGCGTAACGGATGGTCTGCCGGGATGACCAGCGTCAGTTCATCTTCGTACAGCATCACGCCGTGCAACCCCGGCTGCCGCGGCGGCAGATAGCTGATGCCGATGTCGAGCGAGCCATTGAGCAAGCGCCGTTCGATTTCCAGCCCCGACAATTCGTAGATTTGCACCACCAGATGTGGCTGCGCCTTGCGCACCCGTTCGAGCATCTGCGGCACCAGGCTGCTGTGGACGGTCTGCAATACACCGATGGCTAACGTGCGCAGCGCCTGTCCCTTGAAGTTGCCAAGGGCTTCCCGTGCCCGTTGCAGGCCGTCGAGCAATGGCAGGGCATGGTTGTACAACGTGTGGGCCGCCAGTGTTGGCAGCAGGCGTTTGCTGCTGCGCTCGAACAGACTGACATCGAGGTTCTGTTCAAGGTGACGAATCTGTTGCGACAGCGCCGGTTGAGAGATCGAAAGTCGCTCGGCAGCCCGGCCGACGTGGCCTTCTTCGTAGACCGCGACGAAATAACGCAGTTGCTTGAAATCCATAAGTATTACTTATCGAAAATGCTGAGAAATCGAAATGGCTGAACGCCTTGCCTGAGCCTAGTCTAACCGCATTCACAAGGCTTACAGGGCCACAGAGCGCTATGAATACCGTTTACGTCGGTGGTGTTTACATAGGTAAGGCAAAAAACCTCGGACGAGGTGTTTTCAATTGAATCTGTTCAGTTTGCGCCGCAATCCACCGAGCCTTGATGATCTGTTCGTGGACCACACTCAGCTGTCCAGGGGCGACAACCTTTGCAGCGAGTGTCTGATGCCCAGTGTCGAGCGGCCGAAACACATTTTTGTACGAGGCCAAGGCTCCTGGTTGTGGGACAGTGACGATCGCGCTTATCTGGATTTCTCCCAGGGTGGTGGGGCTAATAGCCTTGGACACAGCCCCTCGGTACTGGTCAACGCCATCACGGCGCAGGCGCAGTCGCTGATCAATCCCGGTTTCGGCGTGCATAACCGCGGAATGCTCAACCTCGCCGACCGTCTGTGCGCAAGCACCGGCAGTGACCAGGCGTACCTGCTCAACAGCGGCAGTGAGGCCTGTGAGGCGGCGATCAAGCTGGCGCGTAAATGGGGTCAACGACATCGTGGCGGCGCTTCGCGGATTATCGTTGCCAGCAAGGGCTGTCATGGTCGTGGTCCGGGAATGATTTCGACGCCGGACTTCCACCACGTGCCGTTCAATGACCTTCGCGCATTGCATGCGGCCGTCGACGCTCAGACCGTCGCGATCATGCTCGAACCCATCCAGAGCGAAGCGGGTGTGATCCCCGCCACCGACCATTACCTCAAGGGCGTCGAACGCCTGTGTCGTGAGCTGGGCATCCTGCTGATCTTCGACGAAGTGCAAACCGGCATGGGCCGTTGTGGCACGTTGCTCGTCGAACAGTCCTACGGCGTTCGGGCAGACATTATTGCCCTCGGCAAAGGGCTCGGCGGGGGCGTGCCATTGGCCGCGTTGCTGGCGCGAGGCAAGGCCTGCTGTTTCGACGTCGGCGAAATGATGGGCACCCATCATGGCAATGCACTGATGACGGCGGCGGGACTTGCCGTGTTCGACAGCGTCCAGGACAAGAGTTTTCTCGACCATGTGAAGGACACCGGTCAGCACCTGCGCGAAGGCCTGGAGCGTTTGTCCCATCGATACGGTCACGGCGAATTACGCGGGCAGGGGCTGCTCTGGGGACTGACACTGTCTGACGATTCGGCTGACGCCGTCGTCAACTCGGCATTATACGAAGGCTTGCTGCTCAACACCCCGCAACCCGATTGCCTGCGCTTTACGCCAGCCCTCACCGTCAGCAAAGCCAACATCGACGAAATGCTCCTGCGCCTGGCCCGTGCCTTCTCCCGCGTACGCACCGCGCAACTGCAATGCCGTAAAGGGATTGCAGTCTGATCGGACCTTACCTACACACATTCCCGAACCGTCTCGCGGTATAACGCGTCGCCCCATGCCTGATTCTTTCGACGTGGGGCGTTTTTTTGTCGGCCGAATGTGTGAGCGAGCCTGCTCGCGAATGAGGCGCCGCCATTTCTGCACTGACCGCCGACTTTAATCCGCCAACTCCATCACCCGCCGATAAAACAACCACTCCTGCTCCAGCGCATGGGCCTGATTGCCAGCCTTGCGAAAGCCATGACGTTCGTCCGCGTAGTAATGCGCTTCAACCAGCAAGCCGTTATCTTCCAGCGCCGTGACCATGTCCCGCGTCTGTTGCGGCACAACCACCGCATCCAGTTCCCCCTGAAAGAAAATCACCGGCACCTTGATATTGCTCGCATGCAATAACGGCGTTCGCGCGGCGTAGCGTTCGGCATCCTGCACCGGATCGCCAATCAGCCAATCCAGGTAATCGCCTTCAAATTTGTGGGTCGCCCGGCCGAGTGCGACGGGGTCGCTGACGCCATAAAGACTGGCGCCAGCGCGGAAGACGTTGTGGAAGGCCAGCGCGCAAAGGGTGGTGTAGCCCCCGGCGCTGCCGCCGCGAATAAACGCTTTGTCGCCGTCGATCAATCCGCGTTCGGCGAGATGGGCGACGACCGAGCAGGCGTCTTCCACATCCACCTCGCCCCAACTCAAATGCAGCGCCTGGCGATAGGCCCGGCCATAGCCGCTGCTGCCACGGTAGTTGAGATCAGCGACGGCGAAGCCGCGTTGTGCCCAGTACTGGATGCGCGGATCGAGCATCGGGTAGCACGCTGATGTCGGACCACCGTGGATAAACACCACCAGTGGCGGTTTCGCGTTGCCGTTCATCGCCGGATAGAAGAACCCGTGAGCCTCGCCTGATCCGCTTGGGTAACGCAGGGTTTGCGCAACGCTGATCTGCTCGGCAGGTAACGGTGCAACCCCGCCGGCCAGTACCTTGACCTGTCGGGTATCGCGGTCAATGGCAATGACCGCCGCCGAACTGATCGGCGATGAGGCGATGCAGTAAATGAATTGCTCATCCAGTGCGAGATGGCGGAAGCGGCTGTAAGCACCGGTGAAATCTTCACCGATGTCACCGCAAAGGCCCAGTCGGCCAAACCCGCCTTCGGTCCAGCTTGCCAGATAGCTGCTTTCGCTCAGTGGTAACCAAGTGCTGCCACCCAGCTGCCAAGGCGCCGGTCCATGGTCCGCTTCGGCACTTGGCAAAGGGCTCAAGCCTTCTGAAGATTCCACCCAGGGCTGCCAGAAACCGCCGCGATCCGTCAGACAATACAGACGGCCGCGACCATCAAATCGCGGCTGTTGCAACGATTCCTGGAGACCGTTGCCGGCGACACAACGCGGTGCAGCAAAACCGCCATTGCTCTGGCGCTCGGCAACCATAAGGCGGGTCGCTGTCCATGGCTGATCCGGGCGGCTCCATTCGATCCACGCCAAGCGTTGCGCGTCCGGACTCAACGTCGGCGCGGCATAGAAGTCGGCGCCTTCGGCCAGCAGATGACGCCTGCCATCAGCCAGATCAATCGCTACCAAACGATGCCGATCACGGTTCTCTTCAACTGCGAGTACCTGACCATTGGCGAACTGCAGATCGCCGTAGCGGCAAACGCCTGAAGTCAGCACCTCAGGCGTCTCGCCCTTGAGCGATTGTCGATACAGTTGCTGGTCCGCCTCGTTGACGAACACTGTCCCGTCATCGGTCAGGCAAAACGCTCCGCCGCCATATTCGTACACCCGACTGCGCACACTGAAGCCCGCCGGTGTCAGGCAATGCGCCTGGCCATCACGCCAATGCCAGATACGGCAGGCAGCATCCTCGGGACGGTATTCGTTCCAGAACAGGCCATGGCGGCCCACCTGCAATTCGGCAAAGTCGATACCGGCGGCGACAGCCCGGATAGCGCTGAAGGGTTCAGCTTTTAGCGATGAGTCGTGAGTTTCGTTCATTGCGAAAGGCCAATTGTTCGATGGTCTGGGTCGCGTGCTCGGCTTCTTCGCGGGCCTTGAGGATCACGCCGTGATGTTCTGATTTGCTGCACACCGGGTCGGCGTTGCTCGCGTCCCCCGTGAGCATGAACGCCTGGCACCGACAGCCGCCGAAGTCTTTTTCTTTCTCATCGCAGGAGCGGCACGGCTCGGGCATCCAGTCGTAGCCGCGAAAGCGATTGAAGCCGAACGAGTCGTACCAGATGTGCTGCATGCTGTGGTCGCACACGTTGGGAAATTGCACCGGCAGCTGTCGGGCGCCATGGCAAGGCAAGGCAGTTCCGTCCGGCGTGACTGTCAGAAAAATACTCCCCCAGCCATTCATGCAGGCTTTCGGGCGTTCTTCGTAATAGTCCGGCGTGACGAAGATCAGCTTGCACGGATGCCCTTCGGCTTCCAGTTTGGCGCGGTATTGATTGGTGATGCGTTCGGCCCGGACCAGTTGCTCCCTGGTCGGCAACAGACCGACGCGATTGAGCTGCGCCCACCCGTAAAACTGGCAGGTGGCGAGTTCGACGAAGTCCGCCTCAAGGGCGATGCACAGTTCGATAATGCGGTCGATCTTGTCGATGTTGTGCCGATGGGTCACGAAGTTCAGCACCATCGGATAGCCGTGGGCTTTCACCGCACGAGCCATTTCGAGCTTCTGGGCAAAGGCCTTTTTTGAGCCGGCCAGCAGGTTGTTCACTTGCTCGTCGCTGGCCTGAAAACTGATCTGGATATGATCCAGGCCGGCCTTTTTGAAGTCGCTGATTTTCTGCTCGGTCAAGCCGATTCCGGAGGTGATCAGGTTGGTATAGAAACCCAGCTTGCGCGCCTCGGTGATCAGTTCAGCGAGGTCTTGGCGCACCAGCGGTTCACCACCGGAGAAACCCAACTGCGCCGCGCCCATCTCCCGAGCTTCGCGGAACACCTTGATCCACTGCTCGGTGCTCAGCTCTTTGCCTTGCTCGGCAAAGTCCAGCGGATTGGAGCAGTACGGGCATTGCAGCGGGCAGCGATAGGTCAGCTCGGCCAGCAGCCACAAGGGCAGGCCGATGTCCGGTTTGGGCGGTAACGTGTCTGACACGCAATCAGGCAAGTTCGATCCAGTGCTGAGCACGGGCGACCTCCATGAATTGCTCGATGTCCTCACCGAGCTCCGGTACGTTGGGGAACTGCGCGTCCAGTTCGGCCACGATCGCGGAGACGGTGCGTTGGCCGTCGATCAAACCGCCAATCAGCGCGGCACTTTCGTTCAGTTTGATCATGCCTTCCGGGTACAGCAGCACGTGGCCTTTCTGCGCCGGTTCGTACTGGAAACGGTAGCCAGGGCGCCAGGTCGGGGTCTTGCTGCGATCGAAACTCATAAGGTGATTCCTTTGTGCCAGACCCGCTGTTCGGTCACGCTGTGATACGGCGGGCGGTTTAGTTCGTAGGCCATGCTCATGGCGTCGAGCATGCTCCAAAGAATGTCCAGTTTGAACTGGAGAATTTCCAGCATGCGCTCCTGGCCTTCCCGCGTGGTGTAGTGCTGCAAGGTGATCGCCAGACCATGTTCCACGTCGCGTCGCGCCTGACCCAGACGTGTGCGGAAATACGCATAGCCGGTCGGATCGATCCACGGGTAATGCTGCGGCCAGCTGTCCAGTCGCGATTGGTGGATTTGTGGTGCAAACAGTTCGGTCAGCGAGCTGCTGGCGGCTTCCTGCCAACGGGCCCGGCGGGCGAAGTTGACGTAGGCATCCACGGCGAAACGCACACCGGGCAGCACCAGTTCCTGCGAGCGCAGCTGATCCGGGTCGAGGCCGACGGCCTGGCCCAGACGCAGCCAGGCTTCGATACCACCGTCTTCGCCGGGGGCTCCGTCGTGGTCCAGCAGACGCTGAATCCACTCGCGACGAACCTCCCGGTCCGGACAGTTGGCGAGAATGGCGGCGTCCTTCAGGGGAATGTTCACCTGATAGTAGAAGCGGTTGGCGACCCAACCCTGGATCTGTTCGCGGGTCGCCCGGCCTTCATACATCGCCACGTGGTAGGGGTGATGGATGTGGTAGTAGGCACCCTTCGCTCGCAGGGCGGCTTCGAATTCGGCAGGGGTCATTGCGGTGTCAGTCATTTCGGTTCTCCGGGAACAACCGGTGGATTCTGTGGTGCCTGGTCGGACGTCTTCGCGGGCAAGCCTCGCTCCTACAGGAGCGAGGCTTGCCCGCGCAGGGGCCATCCGCTAAAGCACAATACTCATGCCGTCATAAGCCACTTCAACATCCCGCCGAACCAGCTCGGCGCGCTCTGGCGAATCCTCATCGAGAATCGGGTTGGTGTTATTGATATGGATAAGCACTTTGCGCGGCAGAGGCAGTTGTTCCAGCACCTCCAGCATGCCGCCGGGGCCGTTTTGCGCCAGGTGGCCCATTTCCCGGCCAGTGCGGGTGCCGACACCACGGCGTTGCATTTCGTCGTCATCCCACATCGTTCCGTCGACCAACAGGCAATCGCTGCTGGCCATGATGTCCAGCAGTGGCGCGTCGACCTTGCCCAGGCCGGGTGCATAAAACAGTTTGCCACCGGTGTTCAGGTCTTCGACGATCAGGCCGATGTTGTCGCCCGGGTGCGGGTCGAAGCGGTGCGGCGAGTAGGGCGGTGCGGCGCTGCGCAGCGGCAGCGGGGTGAAGCGCAGGTTCGGGCAGGCGGGGATGGTGAAGCTGCAGTCGAGCTCGATGCGGTTCCAGGTCAACCCGCCGTTCCAGTGGGTCAGCATGGTGAACAGCGGGAAGCCGGTGCTCAGGTCTTCATGGACCATGTCGGTGCACCAGACCTGATGCGGGCAACCTTCACGCAGGCTGAGCAGGCCGGTGGTGTGGTCGATCTGGCTGTCCATCAGGATGATCGCGCTGATGCCGGTATCGCGCAGGGCGCGGCCCGGTTGCATCGGGGTAAAGCTCTGGAGCTGAGCGCGGATATCCGGGGAGGCATTGCACAGCACCCAGTTCACGCCGTCATCGGAAATCGCGATGGACGACTGGGTCCGCGCCTTGGCCCGCAGGGTCCCGCTGCGAAAACCTGCGCAGTTCACACAGTTGCAGTTCCACTGGGGGAAACCACCGCCGGCGGCGGAACCTAGAATCTGGACAAACATGGGTGCTCCATCATTTCAACGCTGAAAATAAAAACGCCTCGGCAAACCGAGGCGCTGAACCAAGCTCTCTACCTGACGGCAGAACTTAGCGGCTTGCGAAGTACATGGTGACTTCAAAGCCGATACGCAGGTCGGTGTAAGCAGGTTTGGACCAGGACATGGGAGCGCTCCTTCGGGTGACGGGACAGGGGATATCTATACGTATAGTCCATCTCCAGTCGGAGATGTTCAGATAGTTAGGTGGCTATGTTACTCAAAAACACAGCGTGCTTGCCCGTGAAACTTTGAGAAAGCTCATTGCAGCGTTGGTAATGATCATTTTGCCACTTGCCAGGACGTGTCCGGGCAAGGTCCGCTGGCCAGGCAGCGCCAGCCGCCCTCGGCATGATTCAGCCGGCGGGCCGCGGCCACGAGTGCCGGGCGATCGATGAGTCGAATCGCCTGGGGTATTTGCGACAAATAATCCGACGAGTGGCCGGCCAGTTTGCCCTGCCAGAGCAGCTCCGCGGCCTGTGCATCAGGCAGCGCCGCGCTATCGAATTGATTGGCGAGTGCCTGGCGCTGGCCGTTGAAAGTCACGTCATCGATGCTGTCGATCATCCCTTCCAGGCCGCGCAGGAAATGTTCGATGTGTTCCAGCAAGTCTGAAGGGGCGACGCCAGGTGATTGCACACCAAACACAATCCCGGTCTGGCCATGGATCTGGCGCAGGCCGCTGAACACGGCATAGCCCAGTTGCATCTCCACTCGCAGGCGCTGGTAGAACGGCGTCTGACACAGATGAGCGAGTAAACGCCAGGCGGCTTCATCGGCCATATCCAGGCTAGCGGTCGGACAGAAGAGCAGCAATGCATGTTCGCTGGAACCCACGTCGAGTTGGGTCCAGAGGCGTTGCGAGTTGATCGAGAGGGCGGGCAACGCTTGATTGCCCGCAGTGCCGGGCATGCGGCTCAACGCAAAAGCCATCGCCGCTTGAGTCTGTGCCGACAGCCCGGTCGCCAGACCCTCCCAGCGTGCACTCGACCATAGCTGCTGCAAATCATCAGCGACTGCCGTGGGCGCCAGACAATAATCGGGCAGGGCCTTCAGCAGTTGTTTAATGGGCAACAGCGCAGTGCTTTTCGGTGCTTCTGATGAGAAACCTGCATCAGCTTTTGTCAGTTCTTTCAGTACATGTTCGAGGACTGTCGGCATCGGCTCCTGCAGCCCGGTCATTTTGAGCAGCCACTCATTGCCCGATGAACTGAAGGAAAAATCCACGCCTGCCTGATGCGCCTCTTCACGCAATGGTTGCAGGCGGTTTTCCAGGTTCGACTGCAGGCGGGGGTGAGGTTTGGATTCGAGTCGCCAACGCAGGTAAATCGCACCGTCAGCCGTGTTATCCGACAAGGCCTGACTGAACTGCATCGAGGAGTTTTCGCGACGGCTGCGCGAGCGATCCTGGGCAAACGTGCGCAGACCCCGGTGTTTGCTGGTTTGGCCGCGAATCAACCCGGCGTTGGGCGCGGGTGTTTCGGTACGTAAAAACGGATTGGGTGTCGGCAATTGCCATTCGCTGCTGAAGTTATCCACAGCGCCGATTTTCTTCAGGATGTCCTTGAGTGCGACAACGCCCGTTTCGGATAGCCCGGCTTCAATCTGCTCCATGTCTTGTTGGGCCCGTTGCAACGCAGCGCTGACTTGCCGTTGGCGCTGGAGCACGGCGGCGTATTCTTCGCGCAGGTTTTCCCAATCTTGATGTGAGGCAAAAAAACCCAGCCAATCCAGAAGCCGTTCTCGGATCACCTTCGCGGGTTGAGTCGTTGCGAATTCGATGTGCAGCAAGGCTTGCCCGGCGAACTGATACAGAGGCACGGCTTTGAGGCTGTCAGCCAATCCATCCTCGTGCAGTTTCGCCAGCAGTCCGCCAGGCTTTGCGGCGTTCAACCAATGACACAGAAACGCTAATGCTTCTGTCGACGACTCAGGCAGCGCTTCGAACGCAAACAGGAGATCAAGTTGCCGCTCGCTCGCCTGTTGATAACTGTTTTCAGAAGACGCCATCAGCCGCGTAGGCGCTTGTTGCGGGATCTCTTGCCCAATAGGAATAGCAGCGCCAAAGCGCTGAGCCATCGCCCTCAACTCATCGAGACTTTGCGGGCCGACGAGGCTCAAGGACATCTGGCCGGTCCGATAAAACCGCTGATGAAACGCGTTCAACGCTTGCTGAAATTCAGATCGCAGCACCGGCAGGCTGTCGCGGTTGCCGGCATGAAACCCGCGCAAGGGGTGAACAGGCGAAAGCCCATCGAACAACGCCAACTGCTGTTGCGCCGTCGCGTCTTGCGACCAGGCAATAAACTCAGCGTGCAGCACTTCCCGCTCCCGCTGCTGATCGTCCAGGTTCATGCGCGGATGAGCGAGCATGTCTGACAAACGCTCCAGCCCGCCGCTAAAGGCGTGAGGTGGCAGTTCGAAAAAGAAGTCGGTGGTGCGTTCGCGGGTCCGTGCGTTCACCTGCCCGCCATGACCCTGGACGTAGGCCATCAGCGCGTTGTCGGCAGGAAAGCGTTCTGTACCCAGGAACAACAGATGCTCAAGAAAATGCGCCAGGCCGGGCCACGCCGATGGCACATCGTGACTGCCAGCGTAAACCCGTAAGGCGGCAGCGCAACGCTTCAACTCGGGAGCATGACGCAGCGTCACCCGCAGGCCGTTGGCCAGGGTTTCAGTGCAGGGGCGAGGGTGATTCAGCGCAGGCATGAGCACTTCCAGTACAGAGAAGCGCTAATGCTAGCGGATAACGGTGTCTCAGCGCTTGTTCAGCTCGCTGTAAAGCTCGGGGCGGCGGTCGAGAAAGTAGCGATTGGCGGCGCGGGAATCGATCATCAACTGGCGATCGAGTTCGCCAACAACCAATGCTTCATCAAGGCCCGCCTGGGCGATGCGGTTGCCATCCGGCGCAGCGATGCTGCTCTGGCCGCAGTAGTGGATTTCGCCTTCGTGCCCACAGTAGTTGGCATACGCCACGTAGCACTGGTTTTCGAACGCCCGGGCACGGACGGTAACGTCGGCGATGAAGTCGTAGGGAATCATGTTTGCCGTCGGCACCAGGATCAGCTCGGCGCCAGCCAAAGCCAGGCGCCGGGCGTTTTCCGGGAATTCCAGGTCGTAACAGATCAGGAATCCAAGCGTCCAGCCATTGAGCTCTACCAGAGGAAAGTCATCCCCACCTGCGCTGAACATCGAGTGATCGAGGTCGCCGAACAGGTGAGTCTTGCGGTAGTTGCACAGGCGCTCGCCGTTGGCGTCGATCAACTGCACGGCGTTGTAGATTTGCCCGTCCTCGGTGCGCTCGGGGTAGCCATATAAAATGGCGATTCCGGTGGTCTTGGCGATGCGCGCGATCTGCTGCGCCGATTCACCGTCGTGCACCTCCGCCAGCACGCTGACGGCATCGACGCCAATGTTGTAGCCGGTCAGAAACATCTCCGGCAACACCAGCAAATCTGCGCCCTTGGCCTCCAGCGCCAGTTGATGCAGGCGCTGCAGGTTGCCAGCGACATCCAGAGGCAGCGGTGGACATTGGTAAAGGGCTACGCGCATTTCGGATTCCTCTTACTCGGGCAGGGCGATCGGACCGATCTCGTTGAACACATCACCTGGACCCGGGTTCTCGGCGTGAGTTTCACCGCCGAAGTGTTTCATGATGCCCCACACCGCGTTCAGCGAAGTCTGTACCGCGCCTTCAACCCAGGCTGGCGTCCACGAAACGTCGTCGCCGGCGATGAAAATCCCGCGCTGTTCGGCCGGCATGTCGTCCTGCATGAAGTGTGCGTACATGCGCTGGTTGTAACGGTAATGGCCGGGCAGGGCGCCTTTGAAAGCACCGAGGAAATGCGGGTCGGCTTCCCAGGACACGGTGATCGGATCGCCGATGATTCGTGCGGCAATGTCGACTTTCGGGTAGATCTTTTTCAGCGCATCCAGCGCCAGCTTCACGCGCTTTTCAACCGGGTGCGGGAGCATTTTCAGCGCATCGCTCATCCACGAGTACGACAGGCAAATCACGCCGGGCTTGTCGTCGCCGTTGTCGAACAGATAAGTGCCACGGGTCAGGCGATCGGTGAGGGTCATGCTCATCAGGTCGCGGCCGGTTTCCGGATCCTTGTCCTTCCAGAATGGCCGGTCGACCATCACGAAGGTTTTCGACGATTGCATGTAGCGAGTGCGGTCCAGGGCCATCCACATCTTTTGCGAGAACAGGGTTTCGTCGCACTCGATCTGGGTGGTCAACAGCCAGCTCTGGCAGGTGGTCAGTACCGCCGCGTATTCGCGGGTGTCGCCGTAGTTGTCGGTGACCGCAAAGCGGCCATTGGCTGCGTGGGCTATTTTCTTCACACCGGAGCGCGGAGCGCCCCTGTGCAGTGAACTGAGGCTAGTGCCTTCGGGCCAATGTACGCAGCGTTCCGGAACATGACGCCAGATGCCCTGCGGTACTTGTTCCACGCCCCCCACAACCAGGTGTTGATGGTCATCGCAGTTGGTCATGACCACGCGGAAGATTTCCAGCATCGAGTTCGGAAAGTCCGAGTCCCAGCCGCCGGTGCCGAAACCGACCTGGCCGAACACTTCGCGGTGATGGAACGAGAGCTTGGCGAAGGCTTCGGAGGTGGCAACGAAGTCGTAGAACGTGCGGTCGTCCCACAGCGGAACCAGGGTGTTCCACAACGACTTGAGGCGTGGCACGTCGCGGTCGCGGATCGCTTGCTGGATGTCGGAGAATTGCGAGCCCGCTTCCAGTGCATCCGCCCACGCGTCGGCCACTTCCTGGAACAGGGCAGGAAGATCCGCCAGTTTCTGTGCGTAATGGGTTTTGCCTTCCAGATCGATGACGGTGCTGCCGGACGCAGGCGTCAGCGGGTTCGGGAAAGGTTTGGTTTCGAGGCCGAGCTTGTCGACGTAGTGATAAAACGCGGTGGACGATACCGGGAACCGCATCCCGCCGAGCTCGGCGATGATGCCATCGGCACCATTGAATGCCTGGGAGCGCAGACGGCCACCCATTTTCGAGGCTTCGTAGACGACGGGTTTGAGGCCCAGCTTCATCAATTCGTAGGCGGCCACCAAGCCGGCGATACCGGCACCGACGATCGCTACTTCGGCGCCGTGACTGTGCGCAGGAATACTGCCGAGGCCAGCCGGGTGTTCGATCCAGTCGTCGAAGGCGAAAGGAAAATCCGGGCCGAAAATGGTGACTGGTTTTTTACCGTCTGCAGGATGGCGATTGTTCTTGTTCATGACTGACCTTGCTGGCGACCGGACGCGGGATACGCGTCTGAGTATAGGAAATGATGGCAGCCATTCTAGAGAGCGTAGAACACGTTAATAAGACGCAATGTGTCGTCGTTTTGCTAGTTTTTTGATCGATGTGACGATATGTAACTGCACACTGACCAATGTGGGAGCGAGCTTGCTCGAGATGACGTCAGTTCAGGCACCCACAAAACCAGGGCTGGAAACTCAAACCGGCTGACCCCGATCGATTTTGCTGCTGAGGATGATTGAGGTCGTGGTCTTCTCCACCCCATCCACACTGCCGATCTGATCCAGCAACTGATCCAGCTGCTCTGGCGAATCGGTACGCAACCACGCCACATAATCAAATTCACCACTGACGGCACACAACTGCTGGACTTGCGCCATCGCACTGAGGCGCCGCAGCACTTCCTTGCCGGAGCGAGGTTGCACGGTGATTCCGACGTACGCCTGTAAGCCGCCATCCACCACCCGCTGACCCAAACGCACGCCATAACCGGTGATCACCTTGGCTTTTTCCAGCCGCGCCAGCCGCGAAGTGACGGTCGTGCGGGCGATGCCCAGTTGTCGGGCGAGCATGGCCACGCTTTCGCGAGCGTTGATCTGCAGGGCAGCGATCAATTGGCGGTCGATTTCGTCAAGAACGGGCGGGCGAGTGTCAGACAAAGGTTGTCTCCGGTAGCACAGATCAGTGGCTCAACATGTTACAGGCACATCCCGTATAGGGGATGTTTGATCTAGTCTCAGTACTGTTCATGCCAATTTCATCTCCGACAAATTGCCATAAGTAACTAGGCAGTACACTATTCCGCGCTTGTCACAAATGGGGAAAACGTCCGACATGAATAATTATGGGGCTTCTGGCGGCGGCAAAGTGTGGCTGTTGGGGCTTGGCGTCCTGATTGCCTTGATCGGACTTGGTCTGGCCTATGGCGGTGGTTACCTCGTTTCGTTGGGAGGCAGCTGGTATTTCCTGCTGATGGGCCTGGCGATGCTGGTGTCGGGGCTGATGATCGCCCGCCGTAAACCGCAAGGTGCATTGCTGTATGGCGTAGCGCTGATCCTGACCGCGATCTGGGCGGTGTGGGACGCCGGGTTCGAATACTGGCCGCTGGTTTCGCGCGTGCTGACCTTTGCCGTGATCGGCCTGGTTATTGCCCTGACCTACCCGACCCTGGTGCGCGCTTCGGGCGCGACGGGGGGCCGTGGTGCTTATGGCCTCGCCGGCATTTTGGGCGTCGGCGTTGTCGCCACGCTGGCCTACATGTTTGTGCCAACCCCTGTGGTCAAGGCCAGCAGTGAACCGGCCGTTACGCCGGTCGCACCGGGCACCGAACAGAAGGACTGGGCTCATTGGGGCAACACCACCGCCGGTAACCGCTTCGCCGCGCTGGAGCAGATCAACAAAGGCAATATCGGCGCGTTGCAAGTCGCGTGGACCTTCCGCACGGGCGACATCGCGCAAAGCAACGGTGCTGGCGCTGAAGACCAGAACACACCGCTGCAAATCGGCGACACGGTCTACACCTGCACGGCCTACGGCAAAGTCTTCGCCCTGGACGCGGACACCGGCGCTCAGCGCTGGAAGTTCGACCCGCAAGGCTCCGCGCCAAACTGGCAACGCTGCCGAGGCCTGGGTTATTCCGAAGCCCCTACGTTCCTGGGCTACAAGACGACAGCCTGTAAGAAGCGCCTGTTTCTACCGACGGGCGATGCGCGTCTGATCTCGATCAATGCTGAAACCGGCAAACCGTGCGAAGAGTTTGGCACCAAAGGCACCGTCGACCTGAAAACCGACATGGGCGAAGTCAAACCGGGTTACTACCAACAGACGTCGACCCCTCTGGTCGCAGGTAACGTCGTGATCGTCGGCGGTCGTGTGGCCGATAATTATTCCACCGGCGAACCACCGGGTGTCGTCCGCGCCTATGACGTGCGTAGCGGGGAGCTGGTATGGGCGTGGGATCCAGGCAACCCGAACACCTCCAAACGTCCGCCGGCCGGTCAGACCTATACCCGAGGTACACCGAATGTGTGGTCGGCCATGTCCTACGACGCCAAACTGGGTCTGGTGTACCTGCCAACCGGCAATGCCACCCCGGACTTCTTCGGCGGCCAGCGCACGGCATTCGATGACAAGTGGAACTCGTCCATTGTCGCCATTGATGTGAAGACCGGACAGGTGCGCTGGCACTTCCAGGCCACCCACCACGACCTGTGGGACTTCGACCTGCCGGCGCAGCCGCTGCTGTACGACGTGCCGGACGACAAGGGCGGCCTGCAACCGGCCTTGGTACAAGTGACTAAACAGGGTGAGATCTTCCTGCTCAACCGTGAAACCGGCGTGCCGATCGCGCGCGTCGAAGAGCGTCCAGTGCCGCAGGGCAATGTGCCCGGCGAACGTTACTCGCCGACCCAGCCATTCTCGGTAGACATGCCGTCAATCGGCAACAAGACCCTGACCGAATCCGACATGTGGGGCGCCACGCCGTTCGACCAGTTGATGTGCCGGATCGAGTTCAAAGGCATGCGCCACGAAGGCGTCTACACCCCGCCAGGGCTTGATCGTGCGTTGCAGTTCCCGGGATCGTTGGGAGGCATGAACTGGGGCAGCGTCTCGGTGGACCCGAACACGAACTACATGTTCGTCAATGACATGCGCCTGGGCCTGGCCAACTACATGATCCCGCGTGACAAGATCGCCGCCGGGGCCAGTGGCATCGAAATGGGCGTTGTTCCGCAGGAAGGCACGCCGTTTGGCGCGATGCGCGAGCGCTTCCTCTCGACGGTCGGCATTCCGTGTCAAAAGCCACCGTTCGGCACCCTGTCCGCCATCGACCTGAAGACCCACCAATTGATGTGGCAAGTCCCGGTCGGCACGGTGCAGGACACCGGTCCGTTGGGTATTCGCATGCACTTGCCGATCCCGATCGGCATGCCGACCCTCGGCGCCTCGCTGGTTACCCAATCCGGTCTGTTGTTTTTCGCCGGTACACAGGATTTCTACCTGCGTGCGTTTGATACGGGCAACGGTAATGAGATCTGGAAAGCTCGGTTGCCGGTAGGCAGTCAGTCCGGGCCGATGACCTATGTGTCGCCGAAAACCGGCAAGCAGTACATCCTGCTGACGGTGGGGGGCGCACGACAGTCGCCGGATCGTGGGGACTACGTGATTGCGTATGCGTTGCCTAAGTAAAGACTGATTGCAGGTACGAAAAAACCGCTCAATTGCGTAATGCCGATCAGTTTAGCCGTAATGCGATCTGTAGCAGCTGGCGAAGCCTGCGTTCGGCGGCGAGCCGTCGTGAAATCAGCCGACGCGGTGCATCAGAAACACCTCGTGCACAGGTTTTACGACGGCTTCGCCGCCGAACGCAGGCTTCGCCAGCTGCTACAGGAAGCGTGTTGCGCCTGAGATTTCTTGACTGCCTGTTGGAGGTTCCGTTACTCGGCAGTTTCCTTGCCCGTCCGAACAGGGCGCCGTGTCAGCACCTTCACCACATCATCAACCACGGCCTTACTCATTGATGTCAGATAGTGAGCAGCCCAGGCGTGGCGGTCGGAGTCTTTTGAGTAGGCTGCATCCTCAGCAAGCGACTTGGCGAGAAACAGTAGATCGGATGCCTGTGCCAATGCATCGGCAATGGGAACGCCGCGACAGACGTGAAATAGCGGCTGATCCGAGCGGTACATGAAGGGCGTGAAGCCAACGGTTTTCAGTTCTGAAATTGCGGACGGATTCGTTTTGGTCATGGTTTTACTCCTGGGTTCGAGGAGCCGCCACATTCGTTTCCAAGCAAATGGGTGACGGCTGTACGCAGGTTGGAAAACCGGGAACCTAGGAACCGGCACACCCTAAGGTGTCCCACGCACAGCCGCCATAACACGGGATTCGCAGTCGATAAAAACGTCTGCAGTCGTGAATGTGTGCTGTTGCGCTAAGGTTCAACGGGTTTCCAAGCCCGATCGCTGAATGGTCAGCGACGTCCGGAGAGTATCCCGTCGAAGAAAAGCGCAACAAGGCATCAAAGTGCCCAAACGCGAGATTCGGAGTTTGCCTACAAGGTCTGCGGGCGTCATCCGATATTGCGACACCTTAAGTAAACACAACTAAACGCAAGGTGCCGAACATCCAGATCCGGCCAGAAACCACCGTTAACAATTTCATTGGCCGCCAAGGTGGTCGCACTGCCGCTAAAGCCTAGAGTTATTCCCTTGAGATCATATTCCTTGGGTGGCATATTGTTATGGGCTGGGAGATTGAGTACACCGATGAATTTGAAGGCTGGTGGGAGGGGTTGGATGCAAAGGCGCAAGCTTCGGTGTCAGCCAGTGTTGATCTGCTGGGGTTATTCGGGCCGGGTCTGCGTTACCCGCATAGCAGCGACATTAAAGGCTCACGACTGGGCAATCTCCGAGAGTTGCGGGTCCAGCATGCGGGTCGGCCCTATCGTGTGCTCTATGCGTTTGATCCACGCCGATGCGCGTTACTTTTAATCGGAGGGGACAAAGCCGGTCAAAACCGTTGGTATGACGAGCATGTCCCACTGGCGGATAAATTGTATGACGACCATTTAGAAACATTGCGTAAAGAGGGCCGCAACGATGGCTAAAAAATTCGCTGAACTTCAAGCCCGCATGACGCCGGAGTCTCGTGCTAACGCAGAGCGGTTGTACCAGCAGCATCTGAAAGAAATGCCCCTGCACGAGCTGCGCAAGGCCAAAGAGCTGAGCCAGGAAGCGCTGGCCAAGACGTTGCATGTCAATCAGGCAGCGATCTCCAGAATGGAGCGGCGCACAGACATGTACATCAGCACGTTACGAAACTACATCCGCGCCATGGGCGGCGAGCTGGAAATTATCGCGACCTTTCCTGAAGGTCAGATCAGGATCGAGAATTTCGCCAACTGATTGATGTTTCGGCAGGCATTAGTCGCGATTGAGTTATTTCAAAAGACACGAAAAAGCCGCGCACTGCGCGGCTTTCTTGTTTGGTGGGCCCACACGGACTTGAACCGTGGACCAAAGGATTATGAGTCGCCGACTGATGCACCGAGGTCAAGAAAGTCTAGGCTAGGTATGGGAAGGGTGCAATAGCGTTAACCAGTTGATTACACATAGGTTTGGCTAGTTTTTGCTAGGTGGGTAAAGCTGGGCACTGTACCGCTGCTGTACCTTCGCCGGCGCCATTCGCTTCCGCCAATTGGGTCCACTCCCTCCCAATTTTCTTAATCGCAACGCTGAATTTGTTGCGCTGCATCCAAGGGGGACGGGCGCCTCGTCCCTGACTTAGCTGCGAAATTGCACTGCACTTGACCACCCGTTTGCATTCGGTCTGACCACCGATTGCATTGGATTTGACCAGCACGCTTCGAAGCCGTGACCGACAGAGAACGACCCTTTGCAGTCCTTTAGATGAAGCTAAGTAAAATTATTCTTACTGGGTTTCCAGAAAGCGCGCAGGTCAGCAGTTGCGTTGAAAACACCGACCAGATGCGCTGTGTAATGCCTATAACTTGCTATTTCAGGAGTGCTTCAGGTCACGCATTGTATCTCTGATCGCGGCGTTGAAATCGTTGGCTGTCATTTTTCAGGGTTGTACCGAAGACCTTGCACGACTTTCGCTAAGGATTTACCGGAGGCCACATCAACAAACTCAGCCTCAACGTACAGTTCAGTATCTTGATCGCGGTTACCCGTGAGGGCTTCGGTGGCACTTACCACCGCCACTATCGGCACCGATTCATACGTTAGAAACGTCAGTCGCCAATTGACGGCCCCCTGAAAGGGCCGTCGCTCATTGTCGTCTTAATTAATTACCGGCTGGCATCGGTAGGCTGATCCCCTCTTTCTGCAGGACTTCACGCACCGACTGGAATTTCTGGTACTTGGACAACTCGATCGGCCCGTCATAGCCCATGCTTTGCAGCTTGCGTGGCGGGTATTTGATGTAGGTCTGCATCAGCTTGTTGATCGCTTGGCTGATCGGCACCATGGTCCAGGTGCGCTCGGTGACGTTACTCATGAAGATGTCGTAGCGCTCCTGGGGATCTTGCAGCAAGTCAAAGACTTGCGGTACGACCGCCACGTACTTCGACTCCCCTTTCCAGCCCAGGTTGGTGTCCACCGCCAGGCCGCCGGTCGGCACACCATTGTCGCCACGCAGGTTAAACACGGCTTTGTAATTGCTTACACGGACGGCCCCCGGCGACAGCTCGTTTTCGGTGAAGTAGAACCACTCTTTACGTGGATCGGGGCCAGTGCCTGTTATCACCGGGGTCATGTCGTAGCTGTCGAAAACAATCGGCTGACCTTCGCGATCCTTCTCCGGCAACTTGATACCGGCCACCGAGGCGAAGGTCGCCATCAAATCGAGCCCGCCGAGAATGTCGTGGTTCTTGGCGTTCGGCTTGATTTTTCCAGGCCAGGTCATGATTGCAGGGACCCGGTTACCGCCCTCGCGCACCGTGCCCTTGGTGCCTCGGAAAGGCGTATAGCCGGCATCCGGGTAAACGTCCTGCCAGGCGCCGTTGTCGGTGGTGTAAACCACCAGCGTGTTCTTATCCAGGCCCAGCGCCTTGAGCTTGTCCATGATATGGCCGATGCGCGTATCCAGTTCGACCACCGAGTCGGCGTACTTGGACTTGGAGATCGACTTGTGAACGAACTCCGGTGCCGGCAGGTTCGGTTGGTGAACTTTCATGAAGTTGACGTTGATGAAGAACGGCTTGTCGGATTTGGCGGCGGTGTCGAGGAATTCCAGCGCGGCTTTCTCGACATAACCGTCAAAGTAGGGAATCCCGACTACACCGGGTTTGCCATCGATGACCGGAGTATCAACATACTGGCCGTTGATCTTGAACTCTTCGACGGCCTTTTCTCCCGCCTTGCCCGAGAGTGCGCCCTTGGTCACCTTGGCAAACATCGCCCGGGTTTCCGGGTCCATGTCAGGGAACCATGTCGGGTCGGCGTAGGTGTAGGCGTTGAGGTGATAGAGGCCGACGTACTTCATTACGTCATAGCCCTGGGCATTGGGCAGCGCATAATCCGCTTCACCCAAGTGCCACTTGCCGGTGAAGTAGGTCTCGTAACCGCCGGTCTTGAGCACCGAGGCCAGCGTCCACTCAGCGGCGGGCAAACCACCGCCCTGACCCTGGAAGGCCACGGTGGTCATGCCGCTGCGGTTGGGGATGCGCCCGGTCTGCATGGCCGCCCGGCCCGGGGTGCAGCTTGGCTGGGCATAAAAGGAATAAAAGGTCGTACCTGCTTCTGCCAATTCGTCGATGCTCGGGGTCGGCATGCCTCGTCCAATACCGCCGCCGTAGGGGCCGAGGTCTCCGTAGCCGGTATCGTCGGACACGATGAACAGGATATTGGGCTTTTCTGTTTGTGCCGCCTGGGCCAGGCCGTTGAGCGCTATCAGTAATGAACAGGCAACGAATAGTCTGGAGCGATGTAGAAGTCTTTTCATACAGGCATTCCCTTATCAAGTGTCGATCCTTGTTACTGCTACTCAAACATTAAGCACGCAGCGACCAGGATCTTGGTGAGTGATCCCTCAAACAATGCCCAATGGATAGATCAAAGGGGTCAACTAACCCAGCGATAGAACTCCCATTACTACTCAAGGCACCCGCAATAGCCTAGTACGGTTATTTTCGTTGCGCGCGTTGCTGATGAGGAAATTTCAGCGTCATTGGTCGATAACTGGAAAAGAGCAGAGCCTTTCGTAAACCCTGGAGGATTCGAGGTATAGACAATTTTAAATGACTGCTGTTGGCCGTTTTTTGCCTGTCACGAAGGACGGCAACCGACCCATTGCTGCCGGTGGCGACAGGCAGCAATCGAATACCGTGACTATTCTTTCGGTTATACAGCCAACAGGAATTGGTCAATGACCCCTCTCACAAAACGTAGAGTTTTACTCACAACAATGGCGTTGTTTGTAATGGTTCCGCCGACAGCATTTGCTGCATTATTCGGTGTTATGGGGCTGATGGCTTCAATCGCGATTATGTCAGAAGGCGACTTCTCGGGTTGGCTGACACTCCCAACGGTAGTGTTCGGTTGGCTAGGGGTTTATTCGGGGTGGCGCATCTACTTTGGACTACTGTGGTCGCGACCTAGATTCAGAAGCAAGGCCAGGTTGATGGTCGGTTTGTTGTGCGGAATGCTTGCAGCTGCGGTCATGATTTACGGTGTTCAACCGCTTAGTGTCAGTATCCCTTTATTTGCGCCCAGCATCATCGCTGCAGCTATTCTGGCCGTGCTGATGTGGCACAGTCCTGCTGAAAACCAATGATTAAAAGCGTCAACCTCACGTGCCATACACTGAGGGTTGAGCCGTCCATTGTGACATACCAAATGTCCGCTACTGGCCGATTTCTGCCCATCGTGACAGGAAGAAATCGGCCAAGAATGGTCACCGGGATGCGCCGGGAAAACGTGTTGGTTTAATGGGCATCAGGAATGACTGTGTGTGCCGACGCGATGGCTGATATCTTTCCCACGCTGCAAATCGCGTCCAATCGACGCCGATCCCATCAAGGAAGATAAAAACAATGAAAATATTATTCATCGCTTCGCTAGGAATTTTATCGCTGACTCAAACATCACTATCCTTCGCGGATAATGCTAATGGAAAAAATCTCTATCTACAGCGATGCAGCATGTGCCACGGAATGGATCTCAAAGCAACAGGACCGCTGGCTAATAAAAGCAATCCGCCTACACCTGATCTAACAACGTCCGCTTTCAAAAAACGATTAACTGATTATCCGGGCGTGATTGTATCTTCGATAATACTTCGCCCAAATGGCGACTTAATTCCAAGAACCTTGCTTGAGAATGGAGTAAAGCTATCGCCGCACTCATGGAGCGTTAAGGATTTGCGCGATTTAAATCAATACATGGGTGGTGTGATTTCACAAAACCGATGACCTTTGAAGTGCCTGGTCCTGTGCTGTCACCTTCGATTGACATGACGCCAGCGCTTGACTCTGTCCCTTGGGGCAACCCGTAACTGCCATGGCGCTGAGGGCTCAGCAGGCCCGGTTGCTCATACAAACGAATGGCTTTTGGAGTGCACCCCGACAACCTGGCAAGTTCACCTATGTACAAATGACGCTCCTCCCTGATCCAGCGCTGGCCCGCTGTTTGCTGACTGTGACCGGATGTCGTCCTGGTGCACACGGTGTTCATGCAGAGTCGCTCAGCGGCACCGCGACAGGCAGAAAGCGGCCAAAAGCAGCCGGTCGCAACTTGCAGAATTGCGGGGGCGAAGGCTTGGCATTGGGCTGTAGCGAGAGGTGGCCGGTAAGACCGGAGAAGCTTCGCGAAAGAGATGTGAGGGCAGTAATATCGAGGGATAGACCACGATTAAACCGTAACAGCCTAAACCGTGGTCTGCCTCTGGTTGTCATTAGAAGTGTTAAACATAGATCAGCGGTCTTCACCAACGAACCAGAGACTTTCACATGATAGCGATGAATCGAATAATTCACCCCACCACTGCCCTAGCGCTCGTGACGATCTTCAGCTTCCTGAGCGGACCGGCGCAAGCCGGCTTAGAGGAAGGCGTTACGGCCTATCAAGCCGGTGACTTGCCGTTGGCATTTAAGGAATTTAGCACCGTTGCGGACACAGGCAACGCCGATGGCCAGTTCAATGTGGCTCTAATGTACGAGCAGGGCATCGGGGTCGCCAAGGACGAAACACAAGCAATTAGTTGGTATGAAAAATCTGCGCAGCAAGGCAACTCCAACGCGCAATACAATCTCGGTGTGCTGTATGAAAACGGTCATGGCACTGCAGTGGACTTTGCGCAGGCCAATCAGTGGTATCGCAAGGCAGCAGCACAAGGCGATGCGCTCGCCGTCGGTAATCTGGGCATGCTCTATATGCGAGGCGATGGCGTGAAGGTGGACAAAAATCTCGGCCTAGCTCTGCTTATACAGTCGGCAACCATGGACAACTCGCCCGCAAACAAAGCCAAAAGTAACATTGCAGCGACCAAGGGTTTAACCACCAACATGATCACAACAGCACAGACACTTTCGGATGAGCTAGGCCACGCCAAAAATCTGCTGATACCGCTGGATCAATACTTGAAGACCACGACGAATACCGCTGGCGGCGAATCGCAATAGACTGAAACGCGTCCTTCGGAATACAGGGGGCGCAGGTAGCAAATTACCGCCCGCCAATAAGGGGCAGACCACGGTTTTGCGAAATTTCGATTTAACCGTGAATCGCCCCTAATTTTGTAGTCACTACCTAATCTCATTACGAACGTACCACCGGCCGCTTTTGGCCGATTCTGTTGAAAAAGTCGGTCATGGCTTTCGCAGCTGAAAAGTACGCGTCCGAGATTGAAATCTTTACTTTCGGTCGAGTCTTCCAGACGCAGATTTCACGCAGCAGCGTGCAAAAAAGGCGTTTTCACCAGTCAATGATCAGGCAGTTTGGGATGACTGACTTTTTCAACAGAATCGGCCGTTTTCTGCCTGTCACGAATGACCAGCTTGGGTCGCAAGCCCTAGATGTCAGCTAACTCAAATGGGTATGCCTATCCAGATACGGGTAGATTTTGCCTTTTTCAGCCTTTTCGCTTGATAAGTAACACCCAAAGTGAAACAGTATTAGGAGAACACCCTAACTGATACAGGCAGCCATCATGTTCATCCGCGCATACCTCCGAGCATCGACCGAAGAGCAGGACGCCGGCCGCGCCCGGAAATCGCTCGAGCAGTTCGCAAGCGATCACAACAAGGTCATTGCCAGTGTGTACCTGGAGAATGCCAGCGGCGCGACCGCAGACCGGCCTGAGCTGCTGCGCCTACTCAAGGATGCGCGCAAGGGTGACGTGTTGCTGGTGGAGTCGATAGACCGCCTCTCACGCCTTCCTGTGGAGGACTGGCAGAAGCTCAAGGCTGCGATTGATTCCAAGGGGCTGCGAATAGTCGCGCTCGACCTGCCAACGAGCCACCAGGGGATGCATGACACCAGGGGCGACGAGTTCACCGGGCGGATGTTGGGAGCGATCAATTCGATGCTGGTGGAAATGATGGCCGCTATTGCCCGCAAGGATTACGAGCAGCGGCGCGAGCGCCAGGCCCAGGGTATCGAGAAGGCCAAGGCCGCCGGAAAGTACCAGGGGCGCCCACTTGACGCTGATCTACACAAGCGCGTGTCTGAACTACTTGCTGCGGGGCTTGGTATTCGAGCCACGGCGAGGCACGCGAACTGTTCAACAACCACCGTATTGAGAATCCGCGACCTCCATTCATCACAGGCCTAGTCACGCAGAAATCCGCATACAAAAAAGGCCAGCATCTCTGCTGGCCTCTTGCTTGGTGTTTCCCAATGCAGCTATCAAGCAACCTCGATAATTCCATTACGGAAGGTCGCAGAGCTTTCCTTGACGGACGTACTGGCTTTAACAGGCGGGCAGGAGTCCTGCAGAGAGGGAATGGCCCCACTACGATCAGAGCACGCGAAAGAACGCTGACGATTATCGCGCTCATCTTGCGTCTTCGAGCCGATCTGTCCGGATGAATCGCGGTAGTTATAAGTCATGAGAGTAACCCGTGTGACTGTGTATCAATTTTGGCTCATTGAGCATGGCAAATTTCTCGCCCCTCTTGAGCACCCCGATGTGAGTCCTTCCACCTACGGTCGCTACACCACTTGCGAAGCGTTGCATTCCTGACTGCAGATTGACCAAAAGCTCCGCTAAATCGACCGCATACTGAGCAGGCAGATTTCCAAAGTCAATACTCACAACACTCTCTCCCCATGGTAGCTCAATCGGGAAATCAGGCATCGCAAAAGAGAAGCCGTCAGGTATTTGGACATCTGCAGCTCGTAATTGATCCGTAAAAGCCTGAGCAACGGCCTGTGTTCGAGTGGCCATTAATTGACCAACGGTCAAATTAACTTGGCCAACCAGCCGCCCATCTACTCCAACGAGCAAACGCTCAACGAAATCAGATTGCCCAGCAAAACAGGTTCCGGAGCGACTTTTCCAAGTGAATTGCTCTTCAAGCACGGACGATCTCACGGACAGCTTGAACACCTTGCTAGTAGCATCATCCGCGCCATAGCCGCCGACGATAAACTGAACATCTGGAAAATAGGGTCGCAACTCCTCCGGTGCGGTCGCGTACTCCACTTCGGTCTCCCACTCCTGGCGCACGTGGGCCAAGAAAGCCTCCGCCACCGCCTGGGCCGTGCGGAAGACAGTGCCTTCACCGTTGTTCTTCTTTTTGAAACGATTAGCGATGCCCGCGATAGTGACTCCGCACAATGTGGCCATTCCTGCAGTAACTGCTGCTACAGAGGTGTCCTCGTCCTCGTAGAGGCAGAACATCTTCTGCGCCCCTCCAAACACATTAGTAACGTAAGGACGCAATTCTGCAGCCGATATCACCTTATGCCCCGTCGCATCGACAAGCTCATTTCCGTCAGCATCACGAGCAAATCCCCCGCCGTTCCTAAACGGCAAAATAGCTTGCTCGACCTGGCTAGAAAGACTGTCACAGCCGAGCACGATGGCATCGTAAGTGGCGATAGCAATATTTATCGTCAACCTAAGGCACTCCCTAACCGAGCTGAGCATTTCTCAGCAACTCGAGTGTAGTGTTTCAGCTGAGAGCGCGGCCAGGGAGTATTTTCCAAGGTGCTCAATTAGTTTCTTGGCTTTGGAGGTTTCGCCACGCTGAGTAGTAGGTTTTTTGGTGGGAGTGACATCGCTCAGATAACGCTTCAGGGCAGATTCGAGCGTCATTCGTTCTGAACCACTGCGCTGGATGTAAACACCCCTGACCATTTCGTCTTCGGTGCGCCTTGACCAGTCTTCAGCGTCGCGTTTTGTGCGGAAAGTCTTAGAAACAGTCGGCCAGCCATTTTTACGAATGACCGCTTTCCATGTGCTTGAGGGGGTTTTTACGAGGGTTGCCATACGTTCTCCGAGGGAAGATCGGTACGGACTGTACCGAAACTGTACCTCGGGAACATCTGATTGGGGCGTCAAAACCTGCAGCTGAGCTGCAGGCCTTGATTCATATGGTGGGCCCACACGGACTTGAACCGTGGACCAAAGGATTATGAGTCCTCTGCTCTAACCAACTGAGCTATAGGCCCTCAGTAGGCCGCGGATTATAGCGATGGTTTTCCGGCAGTGCTATCCGAAAAGTCTGAAACAGCTATACGAAGAAACGTCGCGGCGAATTCTTCCGGTGGCAAGGGCAGGCTGACGATGTAGCCCTGGATCTGCTCGCACCCTTCTAGGGCCAGGAATTGCTGCTGTGCCTGGGTCTCGACGCCCTCGGCAATCACGGTAAATTGCATACTGCGGCCCAAGGCGATAATGGCGCGGACGATCGCCGCATCATGGGGATCATCCGGCAGGCCGCGGACGAAAGACTGGTCGATCTTGAGGATGTCCAGCGGCAGGCGTTTGAGGTAACTCAGGGATGAGTAGCCGGTGCCGAAATCGTCGATCGCCAGTTGCACGCCCAGGTGTTTGAGTTGATGCAGCACCGCCAGCGCTTCTTCGGCTTGGCTCATGATGAAGTTTTCGGTGATTTCCAGTTGCAGGAAGCCGGGCTTGAGGCGGTTGTCTTTAAGTAACTGTTCGATCCGCACCAGCAGGTTCGGCTGGCGTAACTGAGCGCCCGCGAGGTTGACCGACAGTGGGCCGAAGCATTCGTAGAGCTGATTCCATTCAAACATCTGCCGGCAGGCGGTCTCGAGGACCCAGTCGCCGATTTGCAGAATCATGCCGTTTTCTTCTGCCAGCGGAATGAAGTGTTCCGGCGGCACGTCGCCAAAGGTCGGGTGGCACCAGCGAATAAGCGCTTCGGCGCCAACCAGGCGATTGTCGTCGAGGCTGATTTTTGGTTGGTAGTGCAGGTGCAACTCATTGCGCTCGATGGCGCGTCGCAGTTCGTGCTCCAGCGCCACACGCTCGCTGGCCTGTGCGGTGAGGTCGCGGGTGTAGCTTTCGACCCGGTTCCGGCCCTTGGCCTTGGAGCGATACATCGCCGCGTCGGCGTTCTTTACCAGTGTGGCGACATCAACCCCATCCTTGGGATAGAGACTGGTGCCGATGCTGGCGCTGATGAAAAACTCGTGCTCGCCGGCCTGGAACGGCGCGCCGAAGCAATTGAGCAACTTAGCCGCGATATTATCGGCATCGCTGGCCTGTTGCAGGCCGGGCAGCAGGATGATGAACTCGTCGCCGCCCAGGCGCGCCACGGTATCGATGTCGCGCAGTTGCTCCTTGAGGCGCATGGCTATGCCCTTGAGCAGCAAGTCGCCGACCGGGTGACCGAGACTGTCGTTGATGTGCTTGAAACGGTCCAGATCGAGGAACAACACTGCGCCCTGGCCACCGTTTTCCTGATGGTTATTGAGTGCGGTCAGCAATCGACTCTCGAACAGCGTGCGGTTTGGCAGGCCGGTCAGCGGATCGTGGTGGGCCTGATAATCGAGTTTCGCCTGGGCGTGCTTGAGGCTGGAAATGTCCGCGAACACGGCGACAAAGTGGGTGATGAACTTGTCGCGGTTGCGCACCGCACTGATGGTCAGCCAGCTTGGATAGAGTTCGCCATTCTTGCGCCGGTTGGAAATTTCGCCCTGCCAATGGCCTTCGTCGGTCAGTTGATGCCACATGGCCGCGTAGAACGCGCTGTCATGCAGGCCCGAAGCGAGCAAGCGAGGGGTGTGGCCCAGTGCTTCGCTCTCGCTGTAGCCGGTGATTTCGGTAAACGCGCGGTTCACTGCGCTGATGTGCTGTTGGGTGTCGGTAATCAAGACGCCCTCGGCCGTGCTCTCGAACACCGTGGCGGCTTGCTGCAACTTCTCCTGCATCAGGTGTCGCTCGGTGATGTCGCGGGCGATGGTTAGCATGCAGTCTTCATCGCCGATCGGCAGCGGACGGCTGGACACTTCGCAGAGGCGAATCTGCCCGTCGCTGCGGCGTATATGGCAGCTGAAGTCGCGGACAAAGCCGTCCCGGTGCAGCAGGTCGAGCATCTGTTTGCGTTCGTTGAGGTTGACCCAAATCCCCAGGTCCAGCGCCGAGCGGTCGACAGACATGGCGCTGTTGAAGCCCGTGATGCGACTGAAGCCCTCGTTGACCTCCAGCAGCAGACCGTCGCTCTGCCGTGACAGCAACAAGCCGTCTGGAGAGGCATGGAAAGCCTTGGCGAATTTCTCTTCGGAGGTTTGCAGTTGTTGCTGGATTTCCTTGAGCTGGCTGATGTCTCGTACCACCACCACCAGCGCCGGCGTGGTATCGAGATCGAATGGTTCAGCGGAGATGAGGCCGGTAAACACCTGCCCGTTACTGCGCCGAAAGGGCATCTCCAGGTTGCGGATGCTGCCGGCCTGCAATCGCTGCAACAATCCCGGCCCTACGCCAGGTATGCCCCAGATGTTCAGGTCGGTGGCGGTCTGGCCGATGACCTCTTCGGCTTTGAGTCCAATCTGTTCTTCAAACGCGTTATTGACCTCCAGCAGACAGCCGTCGGAAAGTCGTGCAATCACCAGAATGTCCGGGCATTGCTGGAATACCGACGCGAACTTTTGTTCTGACTGGCGCAGCGCTTCTTCGGTGCGCTTGGCGTCGCTGATATCGATCATCAGCCCGCGCATCACCGGTTCATGCCCGTGTTCGATCATGCTGACGATGTCGCGGACCCAAATGCAGCGCCCATCGGCCGTGATGACTCGGTAATCGAGGCTGTGATCGCGTCCGGCCAAAACTTCGTGGTCGCAGAAGGTCTGGGCGCGGGTCAGGTCGGCGGGGTGAATGATGTTGCGCCAGAAGCCCGGAATCAGCCAATGAGACAGCGGGTATCCGAGCAAATCCTCGGCATGGGGTGATACATAGCTGTAGGTGAAATCGTTGATTCGCGCTTCCCAGGCGATAGCCGACAGGCTCTCCACCAGCCCGCGATAATGATATTCGCTGCTGCGCAGTTCCTGTTCCAGGTCCACCCTGCGGGCGATTTCAGAACTCAATCGACGGTTGATGCGGATGACCACCGCCAGCACGGTGATCAGCAGCAACATACCCGGCAGCCCGTAAACCAGCAGATCGGACCAGAATGTTTGATGATCGAGTACGTTGCCGACCCAATGCTCCTGGATGGCGCTGATTTCACTCGGGGTCATGTCGGCGAGGACCTTGTCGAGGATACCGACCAGTATCTTGTTGCTCTTCGGTACGCCCATGGCCAGTTGATAGCGATAGGGTGTTTCGCCGCTGACATAGAGCCCGTCCAGTTTGAGCTGGCGCAAGCTCCAGACGCTGGAGGCGAGATCGCCAACCACTGCGTCCACTTCATCGGTTGCCAATGCTTGCAACGCTGAACTGACGTTGGGCATTGCCACCAGGTTGAGGTCGGGATGGTGGGTGCGTAACAGTTCGTGGGGCGCGTAGTTTTCCACCACGGCGATTTTCAGGCCATACAGGTCTTCGATTTTACGCGGCTGGGGGCCACCGACATGGGCAAGAATGACAATCGGAAAGTCCAGGTAGGGGCGGGTGAATGATAAATATGACTGGCGCTCAGGGGTCGACATGATGCCCGGCAGCAGGTCTATCTTCGCTTTTTTGGCTTGCTCCAGGACGACTGTCCAGTTGACCGGCTCGATGGGTGTGAGTTTGATGGCCAGGCGCCGACGGATCAGGTCGATATAGTCCGCTGCAAGGCCCTGGTAGCGCCCCTGATCGTCGCGAAACTCAAAGGGGGGCCATGACGCATCGACACCCAGGCGCAAGTCAGGGTGGGCTGTCAGCCAGCTACGTTCATCGTCGGTCAGAGTCAACGCGCCAGCCGTTGCGGTCCAGGTCATCAGCGACAGCAAAAAAAGCACGGTCGGCAGTCTGGGCATAACGGTCTCGTTATGGCTCGGGGGGAATGTTTCGAGTGTAGACGGGCAATTCGGCGGGGGGGAAGTGCGAGGGATTTAATCTGCATAAAGCAAAACCCCCGGCCTGGGCCGGGGGTTTTGTTATTACTCGTCGAGGAAGGAGCGCAAGTGCTCGCTTCTCGTCGGGTGGCGCAGCTTGCGCAGCGCCTTGGCTTCGATCTGACGAATCCGTTCACGGGTCACGTCGAACTGTTTACCAACCTCCTCAAGGGTATGGTCGGTATTCATGTCGATACCGAAGCGCATGCGCAGAACCTTGGCTTCACGGGCAGTAAGGCCGGACAGAACTTCGCGAGTCGCTTCTTTAAGGCTCTCAACAGTGGCGACATCGATTGGCGACTGCATGGTCGAGTCTTCGATGAAGTCACCCAAATGGGAGTCTTCGTCATCACCGATCGGGGTTTCCATGGAGATCGGCTCTTTAGCGATCTTCAATACCTTGCGGATCTTGTCCTCAGGCATTTCCATGCGTTCGCCCAGCTCTTCCGGGGTCGGTTCGCGACCCATTTCCTGCAACATCTGGCGGGAAATACGGTTGAGCTTGTTGATCGTCTCGATCATGTGCACCGGAATACGGATGGTGCGGGCCTGGTCGGCGATCGAGCGAGTGATCGCCTGACGGATCCACCAGGTGGCATAAGTCGAGAATTTGTAGCCGCGGCGGTATTCGAACTTGTCTACCGCTTTCATCAAGCCAATGTTGCCTTCCTGGATCAGATCGAGGAATTGCAGGCCACGGTTGGTGTACTTCTTGGCGATGGAGATCACCAGACGCAAGTTCGCTTCAACCATCTCTTTCTTCGCGCGGCGGGCCTTGGCCTCACCGATCGACATGCGACGGTTGATGTCCTTGATCTCGGCAATCGTCAAACCGGTTTCGGTTTGCAGCGCGGTCAGCTTCTGCTGGCAACGAATGATGTCCGGCTGCAGGCGACCAATGGCTTCAGCGTATTTGCCTTTGCCTTTGGCCAGTGCATCGGTCCAGCTTTCGTCGACTTCGTTGCCCGGGAACTGGCGCAGGAAGTCGGCACGCGGCATGCGGGCATCACGAACGCAGAGCTGCATGATTGCGCGCTCTTGCTGACGCAAACGATCCAGGGCACTGCGAACACGCTCGACCAGGCCTTCGAATTGCTTCGGCACCAGTTTGATCGGCATGAACAGCTCTGCCAGGGCCAACAGCTCGGCGATAGCCAGCTTGTTGCCACGACCGTGCTTTTTCAGCGCCTTGCGGGTGATTTCCATCTGATCGGAGACAGCGCCAAAACGCTGTGCTGCGATGATCGGATCCGGACCGCTTTCGGCTTCTTCTTCGTCGTCAGTCGACGCTTCGGCGTCATCGTCGTCGGTGTCGTCATCCGCTTTCACGGCTTTCGGATCGACAGGCGGTGGCACTTCGGCAGCAGGCGGCGCAATGCCGTCGTCCGGGTCGATATAACCGCTCAGGACGTCGGACAGGCGGCCACCTTCGGTGGTGACGCGAGTGTATTCGGAGAGAATATGATCAACCGTGCCAGGGAAGTGCGCGATTGCGCCCATCACTTCACGGATGCCCTCTTCAATACGTTTGGCGATTTCGATTTCGCCTTCACGTGTGAGGAGCTCTACCGTACCCATTTCACGCATATACATGCGCACTGGGTCGGTGGTGCGACCAATGTCGGTCTCGACCGCTGCCAACGCTGCTGCTGCCTCTTCGGCCGCGGCTTCGTCAGTATCGGCGTCGGCCAGCATAAGGGAATCCTTATCTGGCGCAACCTCGAATACGTTGATCCCCATGTCATTGATCATGCGGATGATGTCTTCCACCTGTTCCGGATCTGAAATATCCTCCGGCAGGTGGTCGTTGACCTCCGCGTAAGTCAGGTAACCCTGCTCACGACCAAGTGTGATCAACTCTTTGATACGAGACTGCTGTTGCGCTTTTCCGGACATAACACCCTATCCACTGAAGGTCTTGGCGGGCAAAAAACAAGCCGAGGATTATACCTGAGCTATGACCTCACGCGCCAGTTGAGGTCGGGCTTGTTGCGGAAACATTGCGACTTAAAAGGTCGCGCAGTTGATTTTTCTCTTCGGCACTCAGTTCACTTTGACGTGCTTTTCTAAGAAGTTGTTCCAGGTTTCGCTCGCGTTGGCGGGCTGACAAGCTAGTAATGGTGTCGAAAAACTGTTGTTCAAGGTTATCTCCATCAATCAGCCATTCCTTTTCCGCCAGCGCCTTGAGCAAGCGTCCTTGCTCTGTACCGTGCCAGCGTGCAATCAACTGAAATGAGTTTAGCTTGGGATTCTTCTGTACGGCTTCGAGCAATGCCACCAGCAGCTGAGTGTTGGTATGGTCCTCCGCGGCGAAGTGCCCGGCATCCTCGACTTTCTCGGCCAGTTGCGGGTGATGCAGCAACGTGCGCAAGGCGGCCAGGGTCGGCGGCTCTACAGCGGCCGGCACACGTGGCGCGCGGGGTTGATCGCGATCACCGCCGCGCTTGCCGTTCTTGTCCCAGGGTTTCTTGTCCCATTTTTTACCGCCAGCGCCAGGCTTTTTCGGCATCCAGTCCTGCTGCGGCACATACATTTCTTGTGCTTGCGGCTGATGGTAGTCGCTGTAATCCGGCATGGCGTCGTAATCAATGCCTGGATCGTAAGCCGGAGGGGCTTCCTGGGGTGCGCTTTGCACCAGTTGGCTGACGGCTTCACCACTGAGGCCGGTGATTTCGGTCAGGCGCTGACGCATCAGGATGCGCAGGTTTGCGCCGGGAACCTTGTCGATCAACGGCGCGGCGAGGGTGGCCATGTGGGCCTTGCCTTCGAGCGAGCGCGGGTCCGATTCCTCGGTCAGTTGCTGAAAAAAATAATCGGCCAGCGGCTGCGCGTGCTGGTTGATTCGCGCGCGGAAAGCATCGGTGCCTTCGGAGCGGACCAGCGTATCCGGGTCTTCGCCCTCAGGCAGGAACAGGAAGCGTGCCCGTCGCCCGTCTTGCAGGCAGGGAAGGGTGGCTTCCAGCGCCCGCCATGCGGCGTTACGACCGGCCTGGTCGCCGTCAAAACAGAACAGCACGTTGGGTACGACGCGAAACAGTCGCTTCAAGTGCTCTTCGCTGGTGGCTGTGCCTAGCGTGGCGACAGCGTTTCGCAGGCCTTGCTGGGCGAGCGCGATGACGTCCATGTAGCCTTCGACGACGATGATTTCGTCGAGGTTGCGGTTATTCTTGCGTGCTTCATAAAGACCGTAGAGTTCCTGGCCCTTATGGAATACCGGGGTTTCCGGTGAGTTCAGGTATTTTGGCTTATCGTCGCCCAGTACCCGGCCGCCGAAAGCAATGATGCGCCCGCGACTGTCACGGATCGGGAACATTACGCGGTCGCGAAAGCGGTCATAGCGTTTGCCGGTTTCGGCGTTCTCGATGAGCAGGCCGGCATCGACCATGGCTTTTTGTTGCAGGGTGTCGCTGCTCAAGTGCTTGAACAGATTGTCCCAGCCGGGTGGGGCGAAGCCGAGGCCGAAGTCTCGGGCGATTTCGCCTGTCAGTCCACGACCTTTCAAGTAATCCACCGCGGCTTTGCGCGATGGGTGACTTTTAAGTGCCTGACGGTAAAAGTCGGCGGCGGCGGTGAGCAACGGGTACAGGGGCGAATCGGTCGGCTGCCGCGGTTTGTGCGGTCGGCCGCTTTCTTCGCGGGGGATTTCCATGCCGGCGGCTTTGGCCAGTTCTTCGACGGCCTGGATGAAGTCCAGGTTGTCGTGGTCCATCATGAAGCCGAGGGCGTTACCGCCAGCGCCGCAACCGAAGCAGTAATAGAACTGCTTGTCGGGGCTGACGCTGAAAGAGGGGGTCTTTTCTTTGTGGAACGGGCAGCAGGCGGTGTAGTTCTTGCCGGCTTTTTTCATTTGCAGGCGCGAGCTGACCACATCGACGATGTCGGTGCGGTTCAGAAGGTCGTCAATGAAGCTCTGGGGAATTAGCCCGGCCATGGCGTTCTCGTCATCTGCGCTGAAATGGACCCGAAACGAAAGGCGGCCAAGCGCGGGTCGTTGTTTGAGGCACGCAAAATGTGCGGCTCGACCAGTGTCGTCTGCGTTATCGCTGTCGGGAAGTGTATCTGCCGAAAATCCACTGACGTTAATCACAATCAGAATTCGACGATTTGAAAGTGTTTCGCTGAATCCGCTACGGCCAGTCGATGGCTCCGGATAGCTCAAAAGCGGGCACGCAAGAAGGTGCCTTGGGCTGATCGTCGTGAGAGGAATCAGTGGGTGTGCTCGTCAGTAGCCTTGGAAGGCTCGTCAGAAAAGACGTGCACCGCTGGCAAAAGAGCCAGGTCTGACGCTGTGAAGCAGATTTGTCTCGGTCGCGTCTGCGGCTTTGACGATGAAGCATCAAGCGTATTCCGCAAATGCCATTAGCCCGGCTGAGGGCCGGGCTTGGCAGAAGCTTGCTACGAACGTCTGTGTATCAGTACAGACGAACGGCGCGGCGCTGTTCGCGCTGAACTTTCTTTGCGTGACGCTTAACAGCGGCTGCTGCTTTGCGCTTACGCTCAGAAGTCGGCTTCTCGTAGAATTCGCGGCTACGAACTTCAGCCAGTACACCGGCTTTTTCGCAGGAGCGCTTGAAACGACGCAGAGCTACGTCGAAGGGTTCGTTCTCTTTTACTTTGACGGCTGGCATCCAGAGCTACCTTCATTCATTACCGGGGTCAACATCCTCGTGGCAAAAGAGCACTTGAAGACGTCGGTTTTTAAGGGTTGCGGATGTTAACCCCTCATCGCTCGGAATGCAAAGCCTCTGATCGAAAACCGCTGGTCGGGGCATCACGTGGCGACTATTATGCGCGCCTTCGAATTCAGCCTAAACAAGGCGCAAACCCATGCTAGTACTGGGATTAGAAACCTCCTGCGATGAAACTGGTGTCGCACTTTACGACAGCGAGCGCGGCCTGCTGGCCGACGCGCTGTTCAGCCAGATCGACCTGCACCGCGCCTATGGCGGTGTGGTGCCGGAGCTGGCCTCGCGCGATCATGTAAAGCGCATGCTGCCCTTGATTCGCCAGGTGTTGGCCGAGGCTGACTGTGTGCCAACCGAAATCGACGCCATCGCCTACACGGCGGGTCCTGGCCTGGTCGGAGCCCTGCTTGTGGGCGCTTCCTGCGCTCAGGCACTGGCCTTTGCCTGGGGCATTCCGGCCCTGGGTGTCCACCACATGGAGGGTCACTTGCTGGCGCCGATGCTGGAGTCGCAACCACCAGGGTTTCCGTTCGTCGCTTTGTTGGTGTCGGGTGGTCATACGCAGCTGGTTCAGGTCGACGGGATCGGTCAATACACGCTCTTGGGCGAGACCCTCGACGATGCCGCCGGTGAAGCGTTCGACAAGACTGCGAAAATGATGGGCCTCAATTACCCGGGGGGGCCGGAAATCGCTCGCCTGGCGGAGCAGGGTGTTGCGGGGCGTTTCCTCTTCCCGCGTCCGATGTGCGACCGTCCAGGGCTGGCTTTCAGCTTCAGTGGCTTGAAAACCTCCGCCCTGAACACCTGGCAGCAGTGTGTCAGCGCCGGGGACGACAGCGATCAAGCCCGTTGCGACATCTCGCTGGCGTTCCAGCAGGCCGTGGTGGAGACTTTGACCATCAAGTGCAAGCGTGCCCTGAAACAGGCCGGTATGAAGCGTCTGGTGATCGCTGGGGGCGTTAGCGCCAACAAGGCCCTGCGCACTTCCCTGGAGAAAATGCTCGGCGACATGAAAGGCGATGTGTTTTACGCCCGTCCGGAGTTTTGCACCGATAACGGTGCGATGATTGCTTTTGCCGGCTGCCAGCGCTTACAGGCCGGTCAACACGAAAGCCTGGCGATCAGTGTTCAGGCGCGTTGGCCGATGGAGCAGTTGTCGGGGTTGTGATGAGCGGCGCTCGCGTCGGTATTTAAAAATGCCGTTCGCGCCCGGCAAACAGGTCGCGTAGATTGCCGCGATGACGCCAGACGATCAGACCCGTGAGCGCGCTCATGGGCAGCAGTGCCGCCGGTGCCTGCCAGGCCAGCAACGGTAGGGTCAGCGGTGTGGCGATCAATGCGGCCAGTGAGCTGGTGCGGGTCAGGTAAAACGTCAGTAGCCAGGCACAGACCGCGAGCAAGGCAGCGGGTGGATAGAGGCCCAGCAGCATGCCGGCAGCGGTGGCAACACCCTTGCCGCCGCGAAAGCGGAAGTACAGCGGGAACAGGTGGCCGATGACGGCGCAGATGCCGATCCAGGCCTGTTCTTGAAGCGAAAGCTCTGCCAGGCCTGCTATCAGCACTGGCAGCAGGCCTTTGCAGAGATCGCCGAGCAAAGTCAGGACGGCAAGTTTTTTGCCGGCCAGGCGCAACATGTTGGTGGCGCCGGCATTGCCCGAGCCACCCATTCGCGGATCGGGGTTACCGGTCAGGCGGCTGAGCAAAATGGCGAAGGACAGAGAGCCGAGCAGGTAGGCGAGGGTCGCCAATAACCAAAACATGCTAACTATTCCGGGCGAGGACGCCCTGATTCTAACGGCGCATTGCGCCCTTGTCGTGCAGTGGAGAAAAGTGCTTGGACAGAGTGTTTATCGAGGGCCTGGAAGTCGACACCGTGATTGGTGCCTACGACTGGGAGCGAGGCATCCGACAGTGCTTGCGACTGGATCTGAGCTTCGCTTGGGACAATCGTCCGGCAGCGGCGGGCGATGACCTGACCCTGGCGCTCGATTACGCCAGCGTATCGTCGCGTATCCAGGCCTTTGCCGAGCAGGCACAGTTTCAGCTGGTCGAGACCTTTGCCGAGCGTCTGGTCGAGGTGCTGATGAGCGAATTCCAGATCACCTGGGTGCGCCTCAAACTGACCAAGCCAGGTGCAGTTCCGGCTGCCACGGGTGGCGTGGGCGTGGAGATCGAGCGCGGATGTCGCTGACTCAGGTGTACCTCGGGCTCGGTAGTAATATCGAGCGTGAAACCCATTTGCAGGCCGGCCTGGAAGCCTTGTCGGGTTTTTTGGCGGATATACGCTGCTCCGCAGTGTTCGAAAGCCAGCCAGTAGGGATCAAGAGCGGACCGTTCTTCAATTTTGTGGTGTCGGGTTTTACCGATCTGCCACTGATGGAGCTGGACCGGCGACTGAAATTCATCGAAGCGGACAATGGTCGTTATGCGCCGGACCGCAAGGGATTGCCGCTGGATATAGACGTTTTGTTGTTCGGCGATCTGGTGGGTAACTTCGATGGCCTGATTTTGCCGCGCGCAGAGATCCTGAAAAATGCCTTTGTGCTGTGGCCGCTGTCGCTGATTGCGCCGGATCGTGTGCATCCAGGCGTAGGCAAGAGCTTTGCGGCATTGTGGGCCGAAGCGCAGATTGATCAGGTGTTGGCGCCGGTGGCGTTTGAGTGGCGTGGGCGGCCGTTAACCCCTTCGCATTTGTTGTGACCTGACTGACGTCTTCGCGAGCAGGCTCGCTCCCACATGGTTGGCGCCGCCCCCTGTGGGAGCCTGCTCGCAAAGCTTTTAAACAGATGCCGCCTCTTTGTAAGCTTTCAGCGCTTTAAGTCGTTCGAGCTTGATTGCCTCGCCCAGCTCTGGACCTTTAAATCCCTTCTCCAGCAATGGCTGAACCGCAACACTGCGCGCCGCAGTCGCAGCCCCGCGCAAATAATCCGCCTGTGGATAACTTCTCTGCTCCAGCCCTTTGCGCCCTCGAGCATCCATCTCGCAGGCGGCAATGAACTCCTCGAACCGCTGCGGGCGGCGGTAAACATCAAAACTCTGCAATAACTCAAGCAGCGTCGACGGCTTCAGCTCCAGGGCGCGATGGCCATGCGTGTGATATTGGCCCACCAGCAATGCCAGTTCCTGACAATCCTTCGGCGCCTTGAAGCGTTCGTTGACTGCTTTGATCAGCTTCAGCCCTTTGTGTTCATGGGCAATATGGCGTGGCCATTCTTCCTCTGGCGTAAGTCCTTTGCCCAGATCATGCAGTAGGGATGCCCAGCGCACAGTCAGCGGTTGTTTGTGCAGCGCTGCTTGCTCCAGCACGCTCAGGGTATGCGCGCCAGTGTCGATCTCCGGGTGATGGGCTTCTGGCTGCGGAACGCCAAACAGCGCGTCGACTTCCGGCATCAGCACTTTGAGTGCGCCGCAATCGCGCAGCACTTCGATAAACACCTGAGGCTGGTCTTCCAGCAGTGCGCGGGAAATTTCTTTCCAGCTTCGTTCCGCGGTCAAGGCTTGGAGTTCGCCTGACTCGCTGAGCTGGCGCATGAGCTCAAGCGTTTCCGGGGCTACGGTAAAGCCCAGCCCGGCATAACGTGCGGCAAAGCGTGCAACACGCAAAACCCTGAGCGGATCTTCGGCGAAAGCAGGGGAAACGTGACGAAGCAGCCGCGCTTCGAGATCGCGTTGGCCATGGTAAGGGTCGGTCAGGTTTTGTTGATCGTCTTCGGCCATGGCATTGATTGTCAGGTCGCGGCGGATCAGGTCTTCTTCAAGGGTGACTTCAGGGGAGGCGTGAAAAGTGAAGCCGCCATAACCGCGGCCGCTTTTGCGTTCGGTCCGGGCGAGGGCGTATTCCTCACCGCTTTTTGGGTGCAGGAACACAGGGAAGTCTGTGCCCACCGGACGAAAGCCTTTGGCGAGCATTTCTTCGGCAGTGGCGCCCACCACAACCCAGTCGATATCGGTGACAGGTTTGCCCAGCAGGCGATCGCGTACGGCCCCGCCGACTTTATAAATCTGCATAAAAAACCTCCGTTAGCTCGACAGAATAACCTTTGCGTCGAACTTCCGGAGGCGGAAACAAAATCAAAGGTGGATGACAGCAAGGTCCAGCCGACCGTAATCACCTTCGCTGTGTTCACCTCTCGGTGGTACGTGGTGGGTTTTCATCACCTGGTCGCCTTGCAGGGTTTCCAGGTGGATGTCGAAGCCCCAAAGGCGGTGCAGGTGTTTGAGCACTTCCTCGGTGGACTCTCCCAAGGGTTTACGGTCATGTTGCTGGTGCCGCAAGGTCAGTGAGCGGTCGCCGCGCCGGTCGATGCTGTAAATCTGCACGTTGGGTTCACGATTGCCCAGGTTGTACTGCGCCGCCAGAGTTTCCCGAATGGTGCGATAGCCATCTTCGTCGTGAATCGCCGGCACAAGCAGATCGTCCTTTTGGTCGTCATCGAGAATGCTGAACAACTTCAGGTCGCGGATCACCTTCGGAGACAAGTACTGCAGGATAAAACTCTCATCCTTGAAGCTGCTCATGGCGAACTTGATAGTCGACAGCCAGTCGGTGCCGGCAATCTCTGGAAACCAGCGATAGTCCTCCTCGGTCGGGTTTTCACACATGCGCCGGATGTCCCGGTACATGGCAAAGCCCAGCGTGTAGGGGTTGATCCCGTTGTAGTACGGGCTGTCAAAGCCAGGCTGATAGACCACACTGGTATGAGACGTCAGAAACTCCATCATGAAGCCGTCGGTGACCAGGCCTTCGTCGTACAAGTCGTTCATCAGGGTGTAGTGCCAGAACGTGGCCCATCCCTCGTTCATCACCTGGGTCTGACGTTGTGGATAAAAGTATTGGGCGATCTTACGCACGATCCGCACGATTTCCCGCTGCCATGGCTCCAGCAGTGGCGCGTGTTTTTCGATGAAATAGAGAATATTTTCCTGAGGTTCGGCGGGGAAGCGCGCATTGTCCTTGTCGCTGTATTTGTCAGCACCCTTGGGAATGGTCCGCCACAGATCGTTGATCTGTTTCTGCAAATGCTCCTCTCGGTCCTTCTGCCGACGACGTTCCTCTTCCGCCGAAATCGGATACGGGCGTTTGTAGCGGTCAACACCGTAATTCATCAATGCGTGGCAGGAATCGAGCAGGTCTTCCACCGCGTCGATACCGTGGCGCTCTTCGCACTGCATGATGTACTGCTTGGCGAACACCAGGTAGTCGATGATCGAGCTGGCATCGGTCCAGGTGCGGAACAGGTAGTTACCTTTGAAGAAGCTGTTATGGCCATAGCACGCGTGCGCCACCACCAAGGCCTGCATGCAGATGGTGTTTTCCTCCATCAGATAGGCGATGCACGGGTCTGAATTGATCACAATCTCGTAGGCCAGCCCCATCTGGCCTCGGCTGTAGGATTTCTCGGTGCTAAGGAAGTGTTTGCCATAGGACCAATGGTGATAACCCAGTGGCATGCCGACGGAGGCATAGGCATCCATCATCTGTTCGGCGGTGATCACCTCAATCTGGTTTGGATAAGTGTCGAGCGCGTAGCCCGCCGCAATACGACTGATTTCGCGGTCGTAGGCCTGGATCAGCTCGAACGTCCATTCGGAGCCGGTAGAAATGGGTTGGCGCTTCTGCTCTTTGGCGGTCATGTCACTAACCTGCGCTGGAAGAGTTCACGGAAGACCGGATAAATATCCCCGGCCGAGACCAGTTGTTGCTGGGCAAAAGTGTCGGAAAAGGCTTCGGCGATGCGTTCGTACTCAAACCACAGGGCCTGATGTTCGCGCGGGGTTATCTCAACATAAGTGTAGTACTGCACGAACGGCATGATCTGGTTGATCAGGATGTCGCGGCAGATCGGTGAGTCGTCGTTCCAGTTGTCGCCGTCGGAGGCCTGGGCGGCGTAGATGTTCCACTCATTGCTCGGATAGCGCTCTGCCATGATTTCCTGCATCAGTTTCAAGGCGCTGGAAACAATGGTGCCACCGGTTTCGCGAGAGTAGAAAAATTCCTCCTCATCGACTTCCCGGGCACTGGTGTGGTGGCGGATGAACACGACGTCGATCTTTTCGTAGTTACGCTTGAGGAACAGGTACAGCAAGATGAAAAAGCGCTTGGCGATGTCCTTGGTCGCCTGGGTCATCGAGCCGGAGACGTCCATCAGGCAGAACATCACTGCCTTCGAACTGGGGTTGGGTTGCTTGATGAGCAGGTTGTACTTGAGGTCGAACGTATCGAGGAACGGCACGCGATGAATACGCGCACTGAGTTTTTCGATTTCGGCTTCGATTTTCTGAATATCGCCGAAGTTATCCGGTTCATCGCGCTTAAGTCGCAACAGTTCGTCTTTTGCTTCGCGCAATTTTGCCCGGCTGCTGCCGGACAGGGCGATTCGTCGAGCGTGGGCCGAGCGCAAGGTACGGATGATGTTGATCCGCGACGGATTGCCCTCGTTGCTGATCCCGGCTCGGACGGTCTTGAAGGTGTCGGTACCCGCCAGGTTGCGCTTGACCAGGTTCGGTAGCTCAAGGTCTTCGAACATGAACTCCAGAAACTCTTCCTGGGTGATCTGGAAGACGAATTCGTCCATCCCCTCGCCCGAGTTACCGGCCTTGCCGGGGCCTCTGCCGCCGCCACCTCCCGGCGGACGTGCAATGTGCTCGCCGCTGGTGAATTCCTTGTTGCCCGGGTGCACGACAGTCTGCTTGCCACCGCGCCCGTGGTGAAGCACCGGCTCGTCGATGTCGCGGCCGGGGATACTGATCTGTTCGCCGTGCTCCATATCGGTAATGGAGCGGCGGCTGACGGCCTCTTCGACGGCCTTTTTGATGTGATCACGGTAGCGCCGCAGAAAACGCTGACGGTTCACCGTGCTCTTGTTCTTGCCATTGAGACGTCGGTCGATCACATAGCTCATAGGCCCTCCGGGGAGCTTCGAGTCATAAGCTTCAAGCTGCAAGACAGAAGCTTCAGAAACAAGCGGCGTGCGACATATGGCCACAATTACTACGCAAACCACGCGCTTGTGACGGTAACGTGTCGTTTGCCGCTTGCAGCTCCCTTATTGGGATTTTCTGACTCGCAGGTACCACTCGGACAGCAGTCGTACCTGTTTGTCGGTGTAACCGCGTTCGACCATTCGTGTGACGAAGTCGTTGTGTTTTTGCTGGTCCTCTTTGCTGGCCTTGGCGTTGAAGCTGATGACCGGCAGGAGATCCTCGGTGTTGGAGAACATTTTCTTCTCGATAACCACCCGCAGTTTTTCGTAGCTGAGCCAGGTCGGGTTTTTGCCGTTGTTGTTGGCCCTGGCACGTAGAACGAAGTTGACGATCTCGTTGCGGAAATCTTTCGGATTGCTGATGCCCGCCGGTTTTTCGATTTTTTCCAGCTCTTCGTTCAGCGCTACTCGGTTGAGGATTTCGCCGGTTTCCGGGTCGCGGTATTCCTGGTCCTGGATCCAGAAGTCGGCGTACAGCACGTAGCGATCGAAGATGTTCTGGCCGTACTCGCTGTACGACTCGAGGTAGGCGGTCTGGATCTCCTTGCCGATGAATTCGATATAACGCGGCGCCAGGTATTCCTTGAGGAAGCGCAGGTAGCGTTCGCGGGTTTCGGCCTGGAATTGTTCCTGTTCGATCTGTTGTTCCAGCACGTAGAGCAAATGCACCGGGTTGGCGGCGATTTCGTGCGGGTCGAAGTTGAAGACTTTCGACAGAATCTTGAACGCGAAGCGGGTAGACAGGCCGTTCATGCCTTCGTCGACGCCAGCGTTGTCGCGGTATTCCTGGATCGACTTGGCCTTCGGATCGGTGTCCTTGAGGTTTTCGCCGTCATACACGCGCATCTTGGAGTAGATGTTGGAGTTTTCCGGTTCCTTGAGGCGCGAGAGCACGGTGAATTGGGCGAGCATTTTCAGGGTGTCAGGCGCGCAGTGGGCCTTGGCCAGCGAGCTGTTGAACAAGAGCTTGTCGTAGATCTTCACTTCGTCGCTGACTCGCAGGCAGTACGGTACTTTGACGATATAGATCCGGTCGATGAAGGCTTCGTTGTTCTTGTTGTTGCGGAAGGTGTGCCATTCCGATTCGTTGGAGTGAGCGAGCAGGATCCCGGTGAACGGAATCGCCCCCAGGCCTTCAGTACTGTTGTAGTTGCCTTCCTGGGTGGCGGTCAGCAATGGGTGCAGCACCTTGATCGGTGCCTTGAACATTTCGACGAATTCCATCAAGCCCTGGTTGGACCGGCACAGGGCACCCGAGTAACTGTAAGCGTCGGCGTCGTTCTGTGGGAATTCTTCCAGTTTGCGGATATCGACCTTGCCCACCAGCGCCGAGATGTCCTGGTTGTTTTCATCTCCCGGCTCGGTTTTGGCCACGGCGATCTGGTTAAGGATCGACGGATAGAGTTTCACCACGCGGAACTGGCTGATGTCACCACCGAATTCGGCCAGGCGTTTGGTGGCCCATGGCGACATGATGGTGTTGAGGTAGCGCCGGGGAATGCCGAAGTCTTCCTCAAGGATCGCGCCATCTTCAGTGGCGTTGAACAGACCCAGGGGGGATTCGAAAACCGGCGAGCCCTTGATCGCGTAGAAGGGCACTTTTTCAATCAGCTGTTTCAGCTTCTCGGCCAGGGACGATTTACCGCCACCGACGGGGCCGAGCAGATAAAGGATTTGTTTTTTCTCTTCCAGGCCCTGTGCGGCATGGCGGAAATACGACACGATCTGGTCGATGCATTCTTCCATCCCGTGGAAGTCTTCAAAGGCCGGATAGCGGCGGATCACCTTGTTGGAAAAGATTCGCGACAGTCTCGAGTTGGTCGAGGTGTCGAGCAGCTCCGGCTCCCCGATGGCCAGCAATAGCCGCTCAGCGGCGGAGGCATAGGCGCTACGATCCTGTTTGCACAGCTCAAGATACTCTTGCAACGAGAGTTCTTCCTGGCGTGTGGACTCGAAGCGTTGTTGGAAGTGGCTAAAGATACTCATGACGTCACCTCGCTCGATACGTGGAGCCGACGCCGGATCATTCAGTCGATGCTGGCAGCAACCGAACAGGCGGTCGCTGTTTACCCCCCAGAACTCTTTCGGAGCTGACTACTCCAAAAGCTACTCCCGATGATCCGTGCGCCGGTGTACCGGCTCTCCCCTGTTTTGGATGGCCTGCGCTTAAGGATAGTTCGGAATCAGGGAGGTAAAGGCGAGATACGTAATTAGTTGTGGCAGACCGTTCGTCTGCCTGCGCGCAAGCCCACGGGGGCTGGGGCTTGCACGTTACAAAAAAATTATTCGGAACTGCCTTGCGCGGTTTCCGAAGGATAAGTCGTACGCCACAGCTCAAAACCACCGTCCATGCTGTAGACGTCGGAGAAGCCCTGGCTGATCAGGTAGGCGGCAGCACCCTGGCTGGAGTTGCCGTGATAGCAAACCACCACGGTCGGTGCATCAAGGTCTGCGCCCTGGATGAAAGCGTGCAGGGAGTGGTTGTCCAGATGCTTCGAGCCACTGATGTGCAGCGCAGCGAAGGTCGCCGGGTCGCGGACGTCGACGACAACAGCGCCTTGTTCACGCAGGGCCTGGGCCTGTTCTGGGGGGATACGTTTGAATTCGCTCATGGCGGGCTCCTGTGGCTCGGCTGAATGCGCAGTCTAGCGCCGGGCGTCGGCTGACGTTTGTTCGGTAATAGAGGGTGCGACTGGCGGTAGCGTTCGACCGTGATCATCGCATTTGCACTGCAGGCGGACACCGGTGTCGACGTTCATCAGGGTCATCGCGCCTCCCCAGACACAACCGGTATCGAGGGCAAAAAATCCTGGCTCGTCGCACCGGCCCTCAAGGGCAGCCCAATGGCCGAAGATGATTTTCAGACCCTTGGTCTTGCGTTCCTTGTACTTGAACCATGGCGCATAACCCAGTGGCGCGGTGTCGATGCCTTCCTTGCCCTTGAGGTCGAGTTTGCCTTCGCTGGTGCAGAAACGCATCCGGGTGAAATAGTTGGTGATCACTCGCAAGCGCTCGACGCCCGTAAGGTCATTGTTCCATTTCGTGGGCTCGTTGCCGTACATGCCATCGAGGTAGGGGGTGATACGGTTATCGTCACGCAGGGCTTCTTCGACTTCGGCGGCGCATTTCAATGCCTTGCGCAGCGACCACTGCGGCGGTATGCCCGCATGCACAAGGGCGATGTTTCGTTGTTCATCGTAATGCATGAGGTTTTGCTGGCGCAGCCAATCCAGCAGTTCCGGGCGATCCGGTGCGTCGAGAATCTCGCGCAGGGTGTCGGCTTTCTTCAGGCGTTCAATGTTATGCCCGACGGCCAATAAGTGCAGGTCATGGTTGCCGAGCACGCACACCAGGGAGTCGCGAATGCTATAGAGGAAGCGCAAGGTTTCCAGCGACTGCGGGCCTCGGTTGACCAGATCGCCCACCAGCCACAGCTTGTCGCGGGCAGGGTCAAAGGCGACTTGCTTGAGCAGGCATTGCAGAGCTTCAAGGCAACCCTGCAAATCACCGATGGCATACGTCGCCATCAGTGCAGGGCTCCGGGCACCGCCAGGCGGAATGGCTCGATGATGGCGTCGAAGTGCGTACCGTCGTCGGCAAGCATTTGATACGTGCCTTGCATGGTACCGACTTTGGAGGTCATTACGGTGCCGCTGCTGTAAGTGTGGCTCTCACCCACTGGAATCAACGGCTGCTGGCCAACGACGCCGGCACCGCGAACTTCCTCGACATGGCCGTCACCATCGGTGATCACCCAGTGCCGCGACAACAGCTTGGCCGGTAACTCGCCATTGTTGTGCACGGTAATGGTGTAGGCGAAGGCAAAGCGGTCGTGCTCGGGTTGCGATTGTTCTGCCAGATAGCGGGTGACGACGCTGACGTCGACCTGATAACGAGGATCGGACATGCAAGAGGCCTTAAAAACGTAGCGGGACGCGGGGCGTAGCTGATAGGACTCAGTCTAGGCCAAGTATCGGGTAGTAAACCAGACATGAGGGCTGGTGTCCTACCCGATAACACTTGCGGTCTGTCAGATATCCGCAGGCTTGTGTAGGACCTGTTCGCTGAGCTTGTCGGCCAGGCGCACGAAGGCTGCCAGATCTAGTTGCTCGGGACGCAAGCTGCCATCGACGCCGGCCGCTGTGATCTCGTCATTGCTCAGCAGCAGCTTGAGGGTGTTGCGCAGGGTCTTGCGGCGCTGGTTGAAGGCTTCGCGTACGACGCGCTCCAGCACTTTGTGATCTTTGGCTGGATGCGGCAGTACCGCGTGTGGCACCAGGCGCACGATGGCGGAATCGACTTTCGGCGGCGGATTGAACGCGCCCGGGCCAACGTTGAACAGGTGCTCAACCCGGCAGTGGTACTGAACCATGATCGACAGGCGACCCCAGTCACCACCGCCAGGACCCGCCGCCATTCGCTCGACCACTTCCTTTTGCAGCATGAAGTGCATGTCGCGAATCAGGCTGGCGTTATGCAGCAGGTGAAAAATCAGTGGCGTAGAGATGTTGTATGGCAGGTTGCCAACGACGCGAAGGCTGCCAGGCGCGGCATTCAGGCTTTTGAAGTCGAACTTCAGTGCATCGCCCTGGTGCAGGTTGAAGTTGCTCTTGCCGGCGAACTGCTGATTGAGGATCGGGATCAGGTCTTTATCCAGTTCCACCACGTCGAGCTGGGCACCGCTGTTAAGCAGGCCTTGGGTCAACGCGCCCTGGCCCGGACCGATTTCCAGCAGGCGGTCTTCGGGTTTGGCATGGATGGAACGCAGGATGCGGTCGATAACACCGGCATCATGGAGGAAGTTCTGGCCGAAACGCTTGCGCGCCCGGTGTTGGTAATGCTCGGTCATAAACGGGTCTCGGCCATCTGGTAGGCGGTTTCCAGGGCGACTTGCAGGCTGCCGGTGTCGATATTGCCGCTGCCGGCCAGGTCCAGGGCAGTGCCGTGGTCGACCGATGTGCGGATGATCGGCAAGCCCAGGGTGACGTTGACGGCTGCGCCGAAGCCTTTGTACTTCAGCACGGGCAAGCCCTGGTCGTGGTACATCGCCAGCACCGCGTCGCAGTGCTCCAGATATTTGGGGGTGAACAGAGTGTCGGCGGGCAGGGGACCGCGAAGGTCCATGCCCTCGCCACGCAGACGCTCTAAGGTAGGTTCGATGATGTCGATTTCTTCATGGCCCAGGTGACCACCTTCACCGGCATGGGGGTTGAGCCCACAGACCAGGATGCGTGGCTGGGCGATGCCGAATTTTTGTTGCAGGTCGCTGTGCAAAATTCGCGTGACCCGTTCCAGTCGCTCCGGCGTGATCGCATCGGCAATCTCGCGAAGGGGCAGGTGTGTGGTGACCAGCGCCACGCGCAGTCCGCGTGTGGCGAGCATCATCACCACTTGCGCGGTATGGGTCAGGTCGGCGAGAAATTCCGTGTGCCCGGAAAAGGCGATACCAGACTCGTTGATGACACCCTTGTGCACCGGGGCGGTAATCATGCCGGCGAAATGCCCGTCCAGGCAGCCTTGGCCCGCACGCGTCAGGGTTTCCAGAACGAAAGCCGCATTGGCTTTGTCCAGCTGCCCGGCGATGACCGGCGCATTGAGCGGTGTATCCCAGACATACAGGCTGTTGGCGGGCGCGGGAATATCTGGCCAGGCGTCCGGTGTTACCGGTAGCAAGTCGACAGCCACGCCCAGTTGCGCGGCCCGCTCAAGGAGCAGGTCGCGGCTGGTAATGGCAATCAGGGGGTGTGGCTGGGCTTGCGAGGCGAGCAGCAGGCACAGGTCAGGACCTATGCCGGCCGGTTCGCCGGGTGTCAGCGCAAAACGTTTCACTGTGCTGCCTGGCTTGCACCAGGGAGTTTGATCTCTACGTACGCTTCGTCACGGATCTGACGCAGCCAGGTTTGCAGCTCTTCGTCGTATTTGCGGTTACGCAGTACGGTCATCGCTTGCTGTTCACGGGCCTGGGTGGTGCTGTCAGTGGCGCGACGGCCAAGGACTTCCAGGACGTGCCAGCCATATTGGGTCTTGAACGGCTTGGACAGCTGGCCTTGTGGAGTCTTGGCCATCACTTCGCGGAATTCAGGAACCAGTACGTTCGGGTCGATCCAGTTCAGGTCGCCACCGTTGAGGGCGGAGCCCGGGTCTTCCGAGTAGCTTTTCGCCAGATCGCCGAAATCTTCACCCGCTTCGATACGGGTGTAGAGCGATTGGGCCAGGGCCTTGGTTTTTTCTTCGTCGCGAATCGGGCTCGGTTTGACCAGGATGTGACGCACATGCACTTCGTCACGCATCTGAGTCTCGCCGCCACGTTTCTCGAGGATCTTCAGGATAATGAAGCCGCCTGGAGTACGCATTGGCTGAGTGACGTCGCCGACAGCCATGGTGCTCAGCATGCGGTCGAATGGAGGTGGCAACTGAGCGGCTTTACGCCAGCCCATTTCGCCGCCTTCCAGTGCGGTTTCGCTGGCGGACTTGGCGATGGCCAACTGACCGAAGTCGGCGCCTTGCTTGAGCTGCTGGTAAACAGCATCTGCTTGTTTGGCGGCATTCTGAATTGTGTCGGAGTTGGCGCTTTCCGGCGTAGGAATCAGGATGTTGGCCAGGCGGAACTCTTCGGAGAGCTGCATTTTGCCAAGATCGGAAGCGAGAAAGTTTTTCACTTCCTGCTCGGAGACCTGAATGCGCTCGGCCACACGACGCTGACGCACACGGCTGATGATCATCTCGCGACGAATCTGGTCACGGGCGCCATCGTAAGACAGACCGTCGTGAGTCAGCGCGGCGCGGAATTGATCCACTGTCATGTTATTGCGCTGGGCAATGGTGCCGACAGCCTGGTTGAGTTCTTCATCGGTAATGCGGATGCCCGAGCGTTCGCCGATCTGCAGTTGCAGGTTTTCGACGATCAGACGCTCAAGCACCTGCTGATCCAGCACACTGGTCGGCGGCGCGAGAGCGCCGCGTTTGGCGATGGTTTGCTGAACTTCATGGACACGTTGGTCCAGTTGGCTCTGCATGACCACGTCGTTGTCGACAATGGCCACCACTTTATCGATGGACTCTACCGCGGCATTGGCAGCGGTACCCAGGAGCAGCGCGCCCAGCATCAGCGGGCGCAGACAATCAGAAAGCTTGGTTTTCACGTTCACGATAACCTTGGATGCCTTTGTCGAGGAAGCTCTCTACTTTGGCGCCGGTGAGGCCGCCGAGTCCCTTCAGTACAATTTGGAGGAATATGCCGTGGTCGCCTTTTTCGTTTTGCGGAGCTTCCTGACTGAATTCGTCATAAGAAACCCAGTAACGGTTGATCAGGCGCATTTTCCAGCAGCAGTTGTCGTACTCGAAACCACCGAAGGCTTCCAGTGTGCGGTTTTGGTTGTAGTCGTACTGCCAGCGGCTGATGGCGTTCCATTGCGGCACGATCGGCCACATCACCGAGAAGTCGTGCTGTTCGATTTTGTAGTAGTCCTTTACGAAGCCTGGCTGGCCAGGGGTTCCGTAGTCGCCGCCAATTTGCCATTTACCGGTACTTTGGTCGTAACGGACCTGGTCATTACGATAGCGATAGCCGGCGTTGATGATCTTGTTCGGATTGTCTTCCGGCTGGTAGTGGAACATTGCACTGCCCGACCGAGGGCTGCGGCTGTCCGGGTCCCAGTTGTAGTCGGCCGTGGTGCGCCAATCGTGGTTCCAGCGATATTCGTATTCCAACGCATAAGGCGAAACGCCGGCGTGCGCAGAATCAAGGGTTTTGGCATCAATACCCGGCAACTGGACTTCGCGATTCTTGAAGTACATGGCCTGGCCGACGGCGATGCGTTGGCGTTCGAAACCGTCGTCTTCGATCCAGCGGTTGTTCACGCCCAGCGACAGCTTGTTCTCGTCCCCGACGCGATCAGAGCCGGAGAAGCGGTTGTCGCGAAACAACGACGCGTAGCTGAAGGAGTATTCACTGGTGTCGAACACTGGAATGTCTTGCTGGTCCTTTTGAGGGACATAGAGGTAGTACAGGCGCGGCTCAAGGGTTTGACGATAGTCTTTGCCGAACCATTGGGTGTTGCGATCGAAATACAGGCCGCTGTCGATGCTTGCGATCGGCACGCCACGGCTCTGGCTGCTGCCAAAGGTGCCGTTGAGCTGGTCCTGTTGCGCATTCTGGGCGGCAATCTGGCTTTTGCCAATGCTGTCCAGATCCAGTTGGTACTGCGTGTACTGGTACTTGAGTTTTGGTGTCAGGAAACCATACGTCCAGTTCATCGGCAGGCTCATGGACGGAGCAAGGTTGAGGCGGTCGCCGGTGGCGCGCGCCAGGCCTTGAACGTTGGTGTCCAGTTGCGGAGAGACATTGCCGTTTGCGTCGGTGAAGTTACCGTTTTGCAGACTCCGATCAAACCGCACGACTTCTGTTTCGTAGTCGAGATTCAGCCCGTCCGGGTGAGTCGGCAATTGACCGTTGAAAGTGATCTGCGGCAGGCGGTCATATGGCGTGATGGCGGAAACGGTCGCCAGCTGATAAGCCTGAGCGTTCACGCGAGCGGTGTAGCTGTCGCCACGGTAGGTGACGGAGCCCTGCTGATTCACGTAGTCGGCGCTTTTCACGCCAATTTGATCGGTCTGCAGATCCTGGAAGTAGTACGGGTCGCTGATCTTTGTGTAGTCGACTTGCGTGAAAACTCGAGAATCAAGGCCGCCCTTGTGCTGCCAGTTGTACATGTAGCGGTTTTTTTCGTAGTCGGTCTGCTTGCTGCGATCGGTATCTTCGTCGTTGAGGTACGCGGCGCCGAACTGACCTTCGCTGGAAGGGGTCAGGTAGCGGAACTCGCCTTCCATCAACAGGCCGTGCTTGCTCATGTAGCGTGGGTACAACGTGGCATCGTAGTTCGGGGCCAGGTTGAAGTAATACGGTGTAACCAGCAAGAAGCCGGTATCGCTGCCGGCACCGATGGTCGGGGGCAGGAAACCCGACTGGCGACGGTCGTCGATCGGGAAGTAGATGTATGGCGTGTAAAGGACCGGGATGTCCTGGACCCGCAACGTCACGTTGGTCGCGGTACCGAAACCGGTAGCCGGGTTCAAGGTGATGTTGTTGCCCTTGAGCTGCCAGGCGTTGCTGTTCGGCTCGCACGTGGTGTACGTACCATCCTTGAGGCGGATGATCGCGTTTTCGGCGCGCTTGGCGTACAGCGCGTTACCGCGAATACGGGATTTGTGCATCACGTATTCGGCGTTGTCGACTTTGGCTTCACCGGTGTCGAGTTGCACGTCGGCATGGTCGCCCACGAGCAGTGCGCCGTTGTCGCGTATACGGACGTTGCCGCTTAGTTCGCCACGGCTCTCGGCCTGATACAGGCTTGCTTCGTCGGCTTCGACTTGCATGCTGCCCTGACGCATAACCACGTCACCGGCCAGCGTACCGACCTGGTTTTCCGTGTCATAGCGGGAGGCCTTGGCACCAATAAAGGTCGGAGCGTCACTTTTATTCGTCGTGTCATTCATGCCAGGACGAATCGGTTCGATATAGGAACCAGAGCAGTAAGGTCCGGTTTCGGCCAATTGCGCTGCCGTGAGATTCTCGCGTGGAACCCAGTCCAGGTGACTGTAGTCTGCGCTACGCGACTTCAGGCCGCGGCCTTTGGCCTCGGTAACGAGCACAGGCTTGGCGCCGGTGTCTTCACTGGAACCGCTTTCGGCTGTAGTTTCACCAGTGGGGCTGACTGCGCTGCCTTCATGGGCAGGACGCGGTGGCAGTACCGCCGCCGGCGTTTTTGGGGCACAGTCCCAGGCACCCGAAGCAGAGGCTGAACAGTCGAACTGTTCAGCGGCAACCACGAATGAGCTGGCAAGAGGTTGCAGGGCCAGCAGACTGCCGGTTACCAACAACGGAAATTTTTTACGAAACGCGGGGGATTTCAATGCCATCTTATTAGTCCGGGCTTCCTGCGTGCCATCTGCCCGCGGTGTAGGCCGCACGCCTCTCGATGGTCTGAAAAAGATGCTGGATAATAAAGCATGACCCGCTTGACGGCTAGCGCCGTCGGAGACCCTTGCAATGCCTGACCAAGATGTACGTTTGCAACACCTGAAAGTTTGGCTCGATGAGCAGTTGGCAATCCTCTATGCAGAGCAGGGCTGGGGTTCCGTCCCCCCGGCCACGTTGACGGCGGCCAGTAGCGATGCGAGTTTTCGACGCTATTTCCGTTGGGAAGGCGAGGGCAAAAGCTTTGTCGTGATGGACGCGCCCCCGCCCCAGGAAAACTGCAAACCGTTCGTGGATATCGCCTTTTTGCTGGCGAAATCCGGAATTAATGTGCCGAAAATCTATGCCGAAGACCTTGAGCGTGGCTTTCTTTTGCTCAATGACTTGGGCAACAAGACTTACCTGGACGTGATCGATCGCGAAAATGCCGACGATTTGTTCAAGGATGCTTTGCAAGCGCTGCTGGCTTTTCAGCAATTGCCGATGGTTGCCCCGCTGCCAAGTTATGACGTGGCGTTGCTGCGTCGCGAGCTGGAATTGTTTCCGCAATGGTACGTGAAGCGTGAGCTGGGCATCGAGTTCGACGCCGCCCAGCAAATGCTCTGGCAGCAGGTCACCGACGTGCTGATCGACAGTGCCCTGGCTCAGCCAAAAGTACTGGTGCATCGCGATTACATGCCGCGCAACCTGATGCTCAGCGAGCCGAACCCCGGCGTGCTGGATTTTCAGGATGCGGTCTATGGCCCCGTGACCTACGACGTGACTTGCCTGTTCAAGGACGCTTTCCTCAGCTGGCCGGAAGAACGAGTGTTCGGCTGGCTGGAAGACTATTGGCAGCAAGCGGGCGAGCTAGGTATTCCGGTGCAGTCCGACTTCGAGGATTTCCTGCGCGCCAGCGACTTGATGGGCGTGCAGCGCCACCTGAAAGTGATCGGCATCTTCGCTCGCATCTGTCATCGTGACGGCAAGCCGCGCTACCTGGCCGACGTACCGCGGTTCTTTGCTTATATAGAAGCCGTGGTCGCCCGTCGTCCCGAGTTGGCAGAGCTGGATGTGTTACTGCTGAGTTTGCGCGCTGGAGTGAATGCATGAAGGCAATGATTCTGGCGGCGGGGAAAGGCGAGCGCATGCGCCCGTTGACCCTGACGACACCAAAACCGCTGGTTCGCGCAGGCGGTGTGCCGCTGATCGAGTATCACCTGCGCGCGCTGGCCGCTTGCGGCTTTACCGAGATCGTGATCAACCATGCCTGGCTCGGCCAGCAAATCGAAGACTATCTGGGCGATGGTTCGCGCTATGGCGTGAGCATTCAGTACTCGCCGGAAGGTGAGCCGCTGGAAACCGGCGGCGGCATTTTCCGTGCGTTGCCTTTGTTGGGTGACAACGCCTTCCTGGTGATCAACGGTGATATCTGGACCGACTACGATTTCAGCGTATTGCACCAGCCGATCGCCGGGCTGGCTCACCTGGTGTTGGCGGACAACCCGGCTCACCACCCGACTGGCGACTTCAGTCTCGTCGACGGGCAGGTCCATGACGGTCAGCCGGACAACTCCAGCCTGACCTACAGCGGTATCGCAGTCCTTCATCCGCGTCTGTTTGAAGGGTGCGCTGCCGGGGCGTTCAAGCTGGCGCCCCTGTTGCGCAAAGCGATGGCGCAGGGGCAAGTGACGGGCGAGCACCTGAACGGGCATTGGGTGGATGTCGGCACTCACGAGCGTCTCGCTGAAGTTGAAACTCTGATAGAAGCGAGTCGCTGACATGCTGTGGCCAGGGACTCTGATTGGAGCCGGAGCAGGCTTTGCAATAGCCAGCATTCCGGGGGCCATGCTCGGCGCATTACTGGGGCACGCGCTGGATCGGCATCTGCGCCTGCAGAGCTGGGGGCATTTGCTTGAAAAGCTCGGCGGTCCCCCGGTGCTACGCAACGATGAACTGTTGTTCGTGTTGCTGGGGCGGCTAGCCAAGTGCGATGGACGGGTGGTGGATGGCCATATTCAGCAGGCCCGTCAGGAAATGCACTCGCTGGATATGAATGAACATGCGCAGCGCCGGGCGATTGCTGCGTTCAATCGCGGCAAGTCGGGAAAAGACCGGCTGCGCGGTTATCTGCGGCGTTTGAGTGCTCAGCCTTTTGCAGCTGAAGGCGTTTTGCGCGCTTGCTGGCGAATGGTGTGGGCGGATGGTCGTGCGGGGACCAATGAGCTTGAACTGATCGCGCAATGGGGAAAATGGCTGGGTTGGACGCGACAGCAAGTGCAAGCACTGGCGACGGACTACGAACCGCAGAAGCGCTCCCTGGTTAATAACGCGCCGACCTATCAGGATGCCTTGCGGCTTTTGGGCGTGTCAGCCACCACTGAGCCGGCGCAGATCAAGCGTGCCTATCGGCGCCTGCTGAGTCGTCATCACCCGGATAAAATTGCCGGCAGCGGTGCGACGGCATTGCAGGTTCGCGAGGCTACCGACAAGACGCGCGAACTGCATAACGCCTATAAGCTGATTCGTGATCGACGGAATTTTCGGTAGCAGCAATGATTAGTGTTGCCAGTGATGCCGCC
>NZ_CATKPT010000020.1:0-76347 GCF_949768125.1 Pseudomonas sp. IT-P253
GTGTTTTGTGGTGATCTTAATCATCTGCGTTGGGGTCGAGATCCGGGAACATGACTTCGGTAAAGCCGAATTTGCTGAAGTCGGTAATCCGCGACGGATATAACCGTCCGATCAGGTGATCGCATTCATGCTGCACCACACGCGCATGAAACCCCGAGGCAATGCGCACGATCGGCAAGCCTTTCGGATCAAAACCTTCGTAGCGAATCTGCTGATAACGCTCCACCGCGCCCCGCAGGCCGGGCACCGACAAACACCCTTCAAAGCCCTCTTCCAGCACCGGGCTCAACGGCGTGATCAACGGGTTGATCAGAATCGTCTGCGGCACCGCTTCAGCGTCAGGATAGCGCTCGCTGTGCTCGAAACCGAAGATCACCAGTTGCAGATCGACGCCGATCTGCGGCGCGGCCAGGCCAACCCCACCGACGCTTTCCATGGTCTGGAACATGTCATCGATCAGCTGCCACAACTCAGGGCTGTCGAACATGTCGGCCGGGACCGGCGGAGCAATACGCAGCAGGCGCTCATCGCCCATTTTCAAAATTTCACGGATCATGGTCAGGCTTCGTCAGTGTTCGGTTTGAGCGAATGATCCCGGCCCAATCCCGAAACATGGTGTTTGTCTTCGTGATGGTGCTTGCCGGGGACTTTTTCGCCAGGGTCCTTGCCTTCGGTCGACATGTGCTCGATCACCGCATTCATCTCCGCACCGAGCAACAGCACCGCCGCGGAAATATAGAAGTACAGCAACAGCACGATGATCGCGCCGATACTGCCATACATGGCGTTGTAGTTGGCAAAGGTCTTGACGTAGAACGCGAAGCCCAGGGAGGCAATGATCCACACCACCACGGCCAGCACGGAGCCGGGGGTGATGAAGCGAAACTCTTGTTTGACGTCAGGCATGACGTAATAAATCAGCGCCACCGCGACCATCATCAGAATCACGATCACCGGCCAGCGCGCGATGGTCCAGACCGTCACAATGAAATCCTCCAGGCCGACCTGAGAGGCGATCCAGCCCATCACTTGCGGCCCAAGCACCATCAGCGCCGCGGCGATGAGCAACATGCCGGCGATGCCCACGGTGTAGAAAACCGACAGCGGAAAACGCTTCCATAACGGGCGGCCTTCGACCACGTCATACGCGGCGTTCATCGCGCTCATCATCAGCCGCACACCGGCGGAAGCCGTGTACAGCGCGATGACAATACCGACCGACAGCAAGCCGCCCTTGGATTGCTGGAGCTGGTCGATCACCGGATTTACCTGTTCCAGCGCCTGTGGCGGCAGAACCAGTTCCGATTGCAGGCGCAGCCAGGAGAAGAAGTCCGGCAGGTGCAGGAAACCGATCAGGGCGATGAGGAACAGAATGAAAGGAAACAGCGAGAACAGCATCTGATAGGCCAGCGCCGAGGCATAGGTCGACATTTCGTCGGCAATGAACTCGGTTACCGTGCGCAGTATCACACGGTGGATGGGCAGACCTTTCATGTCCGGGAAAATCATTAGCGTCTCCTTTCGCCGCAATAGGTTGAAGTCGTAGCGACTCAGGGGCCGTTTTCTACATCAAACTAGCCTAATTGGCGAATGTGAAACAATTTCCTTGTTTAAGTTCAGGCTGACATAAAAACGGCCATCCGCGGATGGCCGTTTCTGATACGCGTCAAAGACAGGATCAAGCCTTGTCGACACCTTTTTTGATGGCGTCTTTAACCTTGCCAATGGCTTGTTGTGCTTTGCCTTTTTTTTCCTGCATTTTACCTTCGGCCTGCAGTCGGGAGTTGTCAGTGGCCTTGCCGACACCCTGCTTGACGTTGCCGACGGCTTCGTTAGCCATGCCTTTTACTTTATCGCCAGTGCTGCTCATGGCGTTTCTCCTGTGAACAATTCAACGGGGAAAGTCGTTACACAAAGATTGACCGGAGGCGTTTGCAGGGAGTTTCATTTATTTTGGTCGCACATTTCATCGATCGAAGCAGGTTAGGCTTTATGTTTGCAGGCTAACCCCCGAGAATGCGCAACGTATTCAGGCCTTGGCGCTGAAGATCCAATCCCGTAGGAATGTTATGAAACTCGATAAAAAGCAGGCCATTGCCCGCAGAAACCAGGAACTCGGCGGTGCTGTGCTTGGCGTCAACAACTGCCATTTCACCGAATTGAACCGCAACCGTAACATCTGGTGGTTCGATATTCCGGTGGCTCGCCTGGCCATTGGTCAGTACGAATGGGTTCACCTGCTGATGCACACGCCGGATACCGACGAACTGCTGCACCTGAAAGTGCCGACGGTGTTCCTGCGCGAGAAGCTCGAAGGCCTGGTGGTGCGCAATGAAGGCAAGCGCAAAGCCGCCTTGAGCCTGGAATTGAGCGCGGATAAAGATTCGTACTTGCAGGACATGCGTCCGGCGGGCACCAACGTCAATTTCGCGCAGTTCCGCCTCTAACAGCAAAAGCTTCGCGAGCAAGCTCGCTCCCACAGATGATGGTGTTCTTCCTGAAAGAACCTGGTCAAAAATGTGGGAGATTCTATGTTGCCCCGCAACACTGAACTCTCAGGCTGATAGGTATTTGCTCTGATTTTTCATCAGGGCAAATGCCACCCGACAGAGCTTTCGGGCCAAGGCTACCAAGGCCTGAGTTTTCGAGAAGCCTCTAGCCAGTTTCGACTGTCAGTCCGCCTTCGCGAGCAAGCTCGCTCCTACAGGGGATCAGGTTGAACCAGGCATGTGTGGCCGGCCACAAATCAAATGTGGGAGCGAGCTTGCTCGCGATGAGGCCCTACCAGTCAACATCAGCTTCGACTGTCAGTCCGCTATCGCGAGCAAGCTCGCTGCCACAGGGGATCAGGTTGAACCAGGCATGTGTGGCCGGCCACAAATCAAATGTGGAGCGAGCTTGCTCGCGAAGAGGCCCTACCAGTCAACATCAGCTTCGACTGTCAGTCCGCTATCGCGAGCAAGCTCGCTGCCACAGGGGATCAGGTTGAACCAGGCATGTGTGACCGGCCACAAATCAAATGTGGGAGCGAGCTTGCTCGCGATGAGGCCATAACTGTCGACATCAACGTCGACTGTCAGTCTGCCTTCGCGAGCAAGCTCGCTCCCACAGGGGATCAGGTTGAACCAGGCATGTGTGGCCGGCCACAAATCAAATGTGCGAGCCTGCTCGCGATAGCGGTCTGACAGGCACCGGACGCTTTCTGTCTGGCAACAAAAAGCCCCGCATCTGCGGGGCTTTTTTGTGGGTTACGCCCCAACCTTCTTGGCAGCGATTTTCTTTAGCTCTTCATCCCGCAATTCACGGCGCAAGATCTTGCCAACGTTGGTGGTCGGCAACGCATCGCGGAACTCCACAGCCCGTGGAACCTTGTAGCCAGTGACGTTGGCACGCATATGCTCCATCACCTGCTCCTTGGTCAAGGTCACGCCTGGTTTAGCGACAATGAAAATCTTGATCGCCTCACCCGACTTCTCGTCCGGAATACCGATAGCCGCGCATTGCAGCACGCCCGGCAGGGTCGCCAGCACGTCTTCCAGTTCGTTCGGGTACACGTTGAAACCAGAGACCAGAATCATGTCTTTCTTACGATCGACAATGCGCATGTAGCCATCCGGCTGGATCAGCGCGATATCACCGGTCTTCAACCAGCCTTCGCTGTCGAGGATTTCATCGGTGGCTTCCTGGCGCTGCCAGTAGCCCTTCATCACTTGCGGACCTTTCACACACAGCTCGCCGATTTCGCCCAACGGCCGTTCAACGCCGGCATCGTCGATGATTTTGCACTGGGTCGATGGCACCGGGATACCGATAGTACCGATCTGAATATTCTGGATCGGGTTCACGGTCGCCACCGGGCTGGTTTCGGTCATGCCGTAACCTTCGCAAATCGAGCAACCGGTGACCGCTTTCCAGCGCTCCGCCGCCGCCAGTTGCAGGGCCATGCCGCCGGACAGGGTGATTTTCAGCGCCGAGAAATCCAGCTTGCGGAACCCTTCGTTGTTGCACAGGGCCACGAACAAGGTATTGAGACCGACAAAACCGCTGAACTTCCACTTCGACAGTTCCTTGACCATGGCCGGCAGGTCGCGCGGGTTGCTGATCAGGATATTGTGGTTGCCGATCAGCATCATCGCCATACAATGAAAGGTGAAGGCATAGATGTGGTACAGCGGCAGCGGTGTGATCAGGATCTCGCAACCTTCATTGAGGTTGGAGCCCATCAGCGCCTTGCACTGCAGCATGTTCGCCACGAGGTTACGGTGGGTCAGCATCGCGCCTTTGGCCACGCCGGTGGTGCCACCGGTGTATTGCAATACCGCGACATCGCTGCTGTTCGGGTTGGCTTCAGCGACAGGCTGGCCGTGACCTTTGCTCAACACCTCGTTGAACTTGATGGCTTTAGGCAAGTGATACACCGGGACCATCTTCTTCACGTACTTGATGACACTGTTGATCAGCAGTCGCTTGAGCGGCGGCAGCAGGTCGGCCACTTCGGTGACAATGACGTGTTTGACCCCGGTTTTCGGCACGACAATCTCGGCCAGATGCGCCATGTTAGCCAGGCAGATCAGGGCTTTGGCACCGGAGTCGTTGAATTGGTGTTCCATTTCCCGCGCGGTGTACAGCGGGTTGGTGTTGACCACGATCAGCCCGGCGCGGATGGCACCGAAGACGGCGACCGGGTACTGCAACACGTTAGGCAATTGCACGGCGATTCGATCGCCCGGTTGCAAGTCGGTATGCTGTTGCAAGTAAGCGGCAAAAGCGCCGGACAATTCGTACAGCTCACCGTAGGTTAGCGTTTTGCCCAGGTTACTGAATGCCGGTTTGTCGGCGAAGCGTTGGCATGACTGCTTCAACACTGCCTGAATATTCGGGTACTCGTCCGGATTGATGTCGGCAGCAATCCCGGCAGGGTACTTATCCTTCCAAAAGTCTTCGATCATGGAAGCCCACTCCTCAGCAACGCGAATTCAATACCGCATTTAATGCGATTATTATTGGTGTTTGATTATTGGTGAGTCTGGCTTTTATATAAGGCCGAGAAGTCACAAGCGCGCCGAGAGTAGCAGCTTTGCCCAGGACCGACTAGAGCCAAAGCAGCCTCTACAGTCACAATTGCGACTAAAGACCTAATAGCAGTCATTTTAGAGCAATAATTCTATATGTGGCTGAAAGCCGCGTAAACAGTGGCTTTATCCAAAAAAAAATCGCGAGCAGGCTCCCTCCCACAGGATTACTGTTAACCCTTTGGGAGCGAGTCTGCTCGCGATATCGCGCGAAGCGCGGCCATTCAACGATCAGGCGATATCGCGCAACTCCCGCCGCAAAATCTTGCCCACCGGGGTCATCGGCAGCGACTCACGCAACACGATGTGCTTGGGCACTTTGTACGCCGTGAAGTTTTCCTTGCAGTAGGCCTTCAGCTCTTCAAGGCTGACACCCGATTCGCGGGCCACCACGAACAACTTCACCGCCTCCCCCGAACGCTCGTCCGGCACGCCGATCACTGCGCAGTTGGCGACTTTCGGGTGAGCCATCACCACGTCTTCGATCTCGTTCGGGTACACGTTGAAACCCGAGACGATGATCATGTCCTTCTTGCGGTCGACGATGCGTACAAAACCGTCCGGGTCGATCACTGCAATGTCGCCGGACTTGAACCAGCCCTCGGCATCCAGCACTTCGGCGGTCGCCCCGGGTTTCTGCCAGTAGCCTTTCATCACCTGCGGGCCCTTGATACACAGCTCGCCGCGCTCACCCAACGGTTGCTCGACGCCTTCATCGTTGATGACTTTGAGCGTAGTGCCCGGCACCGGCAAGCCGACCGTACCGATCCGCGATTGATCGCCATAAGGGTTGGTGCAGGCCACCGGTGAGGTTTCGGTCAGGCCGTAACCTTCGGTAATCCGGCAACCCGTGAGTGCTGCCCAACGCTCGGCAGTGGCCTTGACCAGTGCGGTGCCGCCAGAATTGGTGAGTTTGAGGCAGGAGAAGTCCAGGGTCTTGAAATCCGGATGGTCCATCAGCGCGACGAACAGCGTGTTGAGCCCCAGCAACGCCGAGAACCGCCAGTTTTTCAGCTCCTTGATGAAGCCGCCGATGTCCCGCGGATTGGTGATCAGCACATTGTGGTTGCCAGTCACCATCATGCACATGCAGTTCGCCGTGAAGGCATAGATGTGGTACAGCGGCAGCGGCGCGATCATGACCTCCTGCCCTTCGCGCAGCAGGGGCTGACCATCGCGGCCGAACTGACCGAGGCAAGCCCGAGCCTGCTGCATGTTCGCCACCAGATTGCCATGAGTCAGCATCGCGCCCTTGGCCAGGCCGGTGGTGCCCCCGGTGTATTGCAACACGGCGATGTCGTCGAGGCTGATTTTCAGCGGCTTGATGCCCAGCCCCCGGCCCAGACGCAGCGCGCTCTTGAAAGAGATGGCCTGCGGCAAGGAATACGCCGGAACCATTTTCTTGACCTTGCTCACCATGGTATTGACCAGCCAGCCCTTGGCGCTGGGCATCAGGTCGCCCATTTTCGCTTCGATCAGGTACTGGATGTCGGTGTCGGCCAGCACTTCCTGGACCTTCTGGCCGAACATATTCAGGTAAACCAATGCCCGGGCGCCGGAATCCTTGAACTGATGACGCATCTCCCGCGCGGTGTACAGCGGGTTGGTGTTGACCACGATCAGTCCGGCGCGCAAGGCGCCGAACACGGCAATCGGATAATGCAGGACGTTGGGCATCTGCACCGCGATGCGATCCCCCGGCACCAGGTCGGTGTGGGCTTGCAGGTAACCGGCAAATGCCGCGCTGTAGCGTTCCAGCTCGGCGTAGGTCAGGGTGACGCCCATGTTACTGAAGGCCGGGCGGTCTGCAAATTTCTTGCAGGAACGCTCGAACACCTCAATGACCGACTTATAGGCCTCCTGGTCAATGTCCAGGGGCACGCCGGCCGGGCGTTTGTCATTCCAGAAATCAGGTTGCATTGTTCTTGTCCTCGTTACCTGAACCTATCCGGGGGCCGCTTTTCTGTCGTTTCTCTCTCATTCCTCAAAAGCAGAAAGCGAATAGCGGAGCTTCACGGACACTAGCAGCTATGACGAATCAGGCAAATATGCCAACAAGCGTCATAGATCGTGTGAATCTTCCTGCCGTGGCGCGGCCTGATCAGACGACACGTGCGGGATGCGCTATACAATGCAACGACGCCCATGCCACCTGTAGCCCTATGCAAAAGGAATCGCCATGATCCACGACACTTTCTGGCTGACCGCGAGTGACCGCAGCCGCCTGTTCGTCAACCAGTGGCTACCTGTTGGCCCGCTCAAGGCCGTCATCCTGCTGGCCCATGGCATGGCCGAACACAGCGGTCGCTACGCCCGCCTGGCCGAAAAATTCTGCGAACAGGACTACGGCGTTTACGCACTGGACCTGCGTGGACATGGCAAAACTGCCGAAAACGGGACGCTGGGCCATTTCGCCGACGATGACGGTTGGTGCAAGATCGTCGGTGACCTGGCGAGCCTGAATCAGCACATTGGCCAACAGCATCCCGGCGTGCCGATCGTGCTGCTCGGTCACAGCATGGGCAGCTACATCGCTCAGGCCTATCTACTGCATCACAGCGCCAGCCTGCACGGTGCCATTCTCAGCGGCTCGAATTTTCAACCCGTCGCGCTTTATCGTATGGCGCGGCAAATCGCCCGTCTCGAAAAGCTGCGCCAGGGCCCCAAAGGTCGTAGCGCCTTGATCGAATGGTTGTCGTTCGGCTCGTTCAACAAACCATTCAAACCGATGCGGACCAAATTCGACTGGCTCAGTCGTGATCCGGCAGAGGTCGATCTGTACGCCAATGACCCGCTTTGCGGCTTTCGCTGTACCAATCAGCTATGGATCGATTTGCTTGGCGGGTTGCAGCAAATCAGCAAAGCGTCCAATCTCGCCCAGATCGATCCGGGCCTGCCGCTATTGGTAATAGGTGGCGAATGTGATCCGGTGAGTGAAGGCAAACGTCTGAAAGATCTGGCCCACGCGCTGCGCGAGGCTGGCATCCGCCATCTGCAGCTGACCATTTACCCGCAGGCACGGCACGAACTGTTCAACGAGAGTAATCGCGATCAAGTGATCGCTGACGTGTTGAACTGGATCGCCCAGGCGCTGAGTACCAGCCGGCCACACAAAACCGAATAGTTTTTTTGTGATTTTTTTTATTCGTGACAGGAATTGAGACACATGACCCAGGTTACCAACACCCCTTATGAAGCCCTTGAAATTGGCCAGACCGCCAGCTACAGCAAGACGGTCGAAGAGCGTGACATTCAGTTGTTCGCCGCCATGTCCGGCGACCACAATCCGGTGCACCTGGATGCTGAATTCGCCGCTGGCACCATGTTCAAGGAGCGCATCGCACACGGCATGTTCAGCGGCGCCCTGATCAGTGCGGCCGTTGCCTGTGAGCTGCCCGGGCCGGGGACTATTTATATCGGTCAGCAGATGAGCTTTCAGAAGCCGGTGAAGATTGGTGACACGCTGACCGTGCGCCTGGAGATTCTCGAGAAACTGCCAAAGTTTCGCGTGCGTATTGCCACCCGGGTATTTAACCAGCGCGATGAGTTGGTGGTGGATGGCGAGGCTGAGATTCTGGCACCGCGTAAACAGCAGACCGTGACGCTGCCGACGCTACCGGCAATCAGCATCGGCTGATGTAGGAGCGAGCTCGCTCGCGAAGGACGTTAACGATAACGCGTTCGTCCTGAATGAACGCGTTGCGTTCAAGACCTTCGCGAGCGAGCTCGCGCCTACCGCCAGACGCAGAATCTTGTGTATATACCCCGGGCCTTCGGTGCGTTTTAGACAAACAACGAACGCTTACGAACGTGCGCGAGCCTGGTTACGTAGCGCTTTTACCTGATCGTGATTACGTTGCACCCCGTGATACTGACGCTCGACCAGGTCACGAATGCCCACCAGATTGTGCTTGTTGATTTTTTCGAGGGCGTCCTTGTACGCCTTCAACGCGTGATCTTCACCACGCTCGGCTTCGTTCAACACGGCCTCTTCGCCTTTGCCGGTGAACATCGCTTTCACGTCGACCCAACGACGGTGCAAATCACCGCTGACGCTGGTGGAGGTTTCGGGATCGCCGCCCATCGAACGTACCGTGCTTTGCAGTTCTGCCGCAGCGGTTGCGCAATCGGCCGAGCGTTGCATGAACAAGGTTTTGAGTTCAGGGTGTTTGATGTCTTCAGCGCAAGTCTTGAACCCTTCCTGACCGTCCTTACAGGTTTCAATCAGGTCATTGAGTACAGAAATCGCTTCTTTATTCATGTCGGTCATTTTTCATTCCTCGCGGGTTGATGAAAGATGCAATAACTATTGCAGCCTGCGTGCCAGCTTCGAACTGATAAATTAATCGTTATTATTCAATTAGTTAACTTACACAACAAAATCTGTATCCGCGTTTTTTGCATGATCTGTCATTTGGCCTGCATGCAGAATGCCTGTATTTTCCTGACTGTTTGAATCACGACGACTCATTGATGAACCCTGAAAAGCTCGAACTGCTGATTACCCGTGAAATGCCCTTCGGCAAATACAAAGGCCGAATCATTGCCGACCTGCCCGGTCCCTACCTGAACTGGTTCGCCCGGGAAGGTTTCCCCCATGGCGAACTCGGCGGCTTGTTGGCCCTGATGCAGGAAATCGATCACAACGGCTTGTCGGAATTGCTCGAACCGCTACGCGCCAAACATGGCAAACCCGCACCCCGCCATTGATCCTGGACCGAGTAACTCATGCCCGACAACACCCGCCGCGCCCGTGATGAAGCCTTCTGGCAGATGTTTGCCGACCGTTACACCGTCGAACCCGGCCCAGTGAATCTGGAAAACGGCTACTTCGGGCGCCTGTCGCGCACAGTGGTCGAGGAATATCAGCGCAACATCGAACTGATCAACCGTAGCAATTCGGTTTACGTGCGCCAGCGTTTCGAACAGCGCGATAGCCTGGACATTCGCGCGCAGCTCACCGAGCTGGTTGGCGTCCCCGCCGAATCGGTCGCCCTCACTCGCAACGCTACAGAGGGTTTGCAATCGCTGATCCGCAACTACAACCGCCTGAAGCCGGGCGATCAGGTGTTGATAAGTGATCTGGAGTACGACACGGTAAAAGGCGCAATGCGCTGGCTGGCGCGCAACCGCGGTGTCGAGGTGATCGAGATCGAACACGCGCACCCCGCCAGCTTCGACAGCTTGCTGAGCACTTACCGCCAAGCCTTCGAGCGTTATCCGCGACTGAAACTGATGGCCCTGACCCACGTCACCCACCGCACGGGTCTGGTCATGCCGGTCAAGGCGATCGCCGCGGCCGCCAAGGAACATGGCATCGACGTAATCCTCGACGGCGCTCATGCGCTCGGCCAGATCGAGTTCAATCTCGATGAAATGGGCATCGAATTCGCCGGCTACAACCTGCACAAATGGATCGGTGCGCCGCTGACCCTGGGTTTCATCTACATCGCCCCCGAGCGCCTGGCCGACATCGACCCGGACATGGGCGAGATGCACTTTCCACTCGATGACATTCGCGCCCGCACGCCGTACAGCACGCCGAATATTCCGGCACTGCTGACCCTGCCGCTGGTGTTCGAAGAGCATCACGCGATGGGCGGTTCCGCAGCCAAAGGCGCACGGCTCAACTACCTGCGCAACCTGTGGGTGAGAGCGGTGCGGGAGCTGCCGGGGATCGAAGTCATGACCCCGGATGACCCGCGCCTTTATTGCTGCATCACGTCGATGCGCTTCACCCGGCATGCCGATCAGCAAACGATGGTTGAGCGACTGCTGAGTGACTACAACCTGTTTACCGTCATGCGCAACGGTGCGGCGTGTGGGCCGTGCATTCGCATTACCCCAGGGCTTACCACGACGGCAGCGCACATGACGTTACTGACCAAGGCACTGAACGAGCTGCGTTGACGTCACACGGTGTACTTGTCGAAGTCTTCGGGCTTGATTTGTGTCGACACTGCAAACGTGTCGATACCGATGGTGAGGTGCCCGAAAAAACCGTCGTCATGTGAGTCTCGACTTATAGCGTGAACATTCAACGTCGAGGCTTCGCCCCCCATGGTCCTATAAAAAAAATCCTGTGCATTGGTCAGCGAGGCGACGGCTCGACCACTGTATTCCCTGGCGTTGAGTACCGACCGCGAGGCCACCTCGGGTAAGTAAAGCTGGCCGACCCAGGCGACGTGTCGCGCGTCCATGCAATGGTTACCGGCCTTCACGCGCACGGCGACGTGGATGTGCAAGGCGCGGCCTGCGTAGAACCCCGGATACGTGGTGGTAAACCGCACGATGCCCTTTTTATCCGTGCATTGCCCCCCACGCAAATAGGTGTCGTCGTCCGTTCGCGGGATCGCACCAATCTCCCCGACGTCGACTTCCTTGTCCGGGTTCACCAGGCTCCAGCCCGAATAGGCCCCGCGTGCGTTGCAATGCCAGATATCCACCACGGCGTCTGTCACCGGTTGCCCGGTCATGGCATCGACGATCGTCAGCCTTAGCACCAAGGGAATACCGTCGGTGCCTTCACTGATGTTTCGTCTGATCAGTTTCGGATTTCGGAAATAAGGGCCGGCGATCTGCTCGGGTGACAGCTGGTAAACCGGTTGTACGGATGTAACTGAAGTGTTGTCGTCCATGATGTTCTCTCTTCCATAAGATGAACTCAGGGTAGCGTCGGACGAGCGGTGAGATGCGGTAACTATGTATCGCATGGAGTTGTAGCAGCTGGCGAAGCCTGCGTTCGGCTGCGAAGCAGTCGTAAAATCTGAACGCGTGGTGTGTCTGGGAGACCGTGCAATCTGATTTACGACGGCTACGCAGCCGAACACAGCCTTCGGCAGCTGCTACAAGGTATGGGTTGTTGTAGGGGATTTTCTTTGGGCAAAAAAAAACGGTGCACCGACCAAGCGCACCGTAAAGCCGTAGAACACACAACGAAGTGTTTGGTGAATCCAATCAGTCCAGCAGCGCCAATGCCTCAGCGGTGCATTCCTGAATGCGGGCCCAGTCGCCGTTCTTGATCCACTCAGGATCAAGCATCCAGCTACCGCCCACGCACATGACGTTTTTCAACGCCATGTAGCTCTTGATGTTGGCCGGGCCGACACCGCCGGTCGGGCAGAATTTCACTTCGCCGAACGGGCCACCCAGTGCCTTGATAGCGGCGACGCCACCGCTGACTTCCGCCGGGAACAACTTGAAGCGGCGATAGCCCAGACCGTAGCCTTCCATGATGCCCGAAGCATTGCTGATGCCCGGCAACAACGGAATCGGGCTGTCGACGCCGGCTTCCAGCAGGTCACGGGTGATGCCCGGTGTGACGATGAATTGCGAACCGGCTGCTTGCGCAGCGGCGAGCATGGTGCGATCCAGCACGGTGCCGGCACCGGTCACCAGTTCCGGACGTTGCTCGCGCAGAATCTGGATGGCCTTAAGGCCGAACTGCGAACGCAGCGTCACCTCCAGGGCAGTCAGGCCACCGGCGGCGAGGGCGTCGGCCAACGGCAGAATGTCCTGTTCACGAGCAATGGTGATCACCGGCAGAATCCGCGCTTTAGCGCAGAGGCTGTCGATCAGGGCAACTTTGTCCGCCATGGAAACGGTCGGGGATGTGTTTTTCATAGCGGCTGATCCTTGGCTCATGGGCACCAGTAAATCTCTAACGTAGGTTGCAGAAACGCGCGAATCGGCATGGCGGCGACATCGTCACCGGCCAATGCGGCACTCAGGGTGGTCAGCTTGGACTGACCGGAAATCGATAAAACGGTGTGCTTGGCCGAGGCCAGCAGCGCGCGACTCATGGTCAGGCGCTGATGCGGCACGGTCGGCGCCAGCATCGGATAGCAGCGACGCGTGCCGTCGACTTTCAAGGCGTCGACCAGGTTCGGGCTATTCGGGAACAGCGAAGCGGTGTGACCGTCATCGCCCATGCCGAGTATCAGCACATCGATCGGCGGCAACTCGGCAAGCAAACGGTCGGCCTGCTCGGCTGCCAGCTCAAGGTTCGCGGTGGCGCTGTACAAACTCAGGAACTGAGCCTTCGCCACCGGGCCTTGCAACAGGTAGCGCTTGAGTAGACCGGCATTGCTGTCGGCATGCTCTACCGGCACCCAGCGCTCGTCGGCCAGGGTGACGACAACCTTGGACCAGTCCAGTTTCTGCTTGGCCAGGTTCTGGAAAAACGCCACCGGGCTGCGTCCACCGGACACCACCAGCGTTGCGGAGCCGCGAGCATCGATGGCCTCACTCAGTTGCTTGGCCACCTTCAGCGCCAAACCGTCGGCCAGCAACACCGGGCTTTTGAACTCATGGGCGCTGACGCCCTGAGGCAGTTTCAATTCAGATATCGCCATACCACGACCTCCCATCCCGCGTGATCAGAGCAATGGAGCTCATCGGCCCCCAGGACCCGGCCGCGTACGGCTTGGGCGCATCACCGGATTTTTTCCACCCGGCGATCAACTGGTCACACCACTTCCACGCGGCTTCGATTTCATCTTTACGGACAAACAGGTTCTGATTGCCGCGCATCACTTCCAGCAACAACCGCTCATACGCATCGGGAATCCGTGCGCTGCGCCAGGTGTCGGAAAAATTCAGCTGCAACGGACCGCTACGCAGCTGCATGCCCTTGTCCAGGCCTTGCTCTTTAGTCATCACACGCAAGGAAATGCCTTCGTCCGGTTGCAGGCGGATAATCAGCTTATTGCTGATCTGCAGGCGCTGCTCGGGAGCGAAAATGTAGTGCGACGGTTCCTTGAAGTGGATGACGATCTGCGACAGCTTCTGCGGCATGCGCTTGCCGGTCCGCAGGTAAAACGGCACACCGGCCCAGCGCCAGTTGCGGATATCGGCCCGCAGGGCAACGAAGGTTTCGGTGTCGCTCTGGGTATTGGAGTTCGGTTCTTCCAGGTAACCGGGAACCGGTTTGCCTTCGCTGTAACCGGCAATGTACTGGCCGCGCACCACTTGAGTGGTCAGGCCTTCCGGGCTGATCGGCGCCAGCGCCTTGAGCACTTTGACTTTCTCGTCACGGATGCTGTCGGCGGACAGGTCGGCCGGCGGGTCCATGGCGATCAGGCAAAGCAGTTGCAGCAGGTGATTCTGGATCATGTCCCGCAGCTGACCGGCCTTGTCGAAGTAGCCCCAGCGGCCTTCGATCCCGACCTTCTCGGCCACGGTGATTTCCACGTGGGAGATGTAATTCTGGTTCCACTGGGTTTCGAACAGGCTGTTGGCGAAACGCAGGGCGATCAGGTTTTGAACGGTCTCTTTGCCCAGGTAGTGGTCGATGCGGTAAGTGCGGTTCTCCGGGAAGAACTGCGCCACGGCGTCGTTGACCTTGCGCGAGGACTCCAGATCGGAACCGATGGGTTTTTCCAGCACTACACGGGTGTTTTCAGCCAGGCCGACCTTTGCCAGATTCTCGCAAATCGCGCCATAAACGGCGGCCGGCGTGGCGAAGTAGGCGATCACACGCTGAGCGCTGCCGGCCATTTCAGCCAGGGAGACATAATCGTCAGTCTTGAGGAAGTCGACGTGCAAGTAACTCAGGCGAGCCAGGAAACGTTCGACCACGGCTTCGTCCAGCTCTTTGGCCCCGACGTAACGGCGCAGCTCGGAGGCGATGAACGCCAGATGCTCTTGCTCGCTGCCGGATTCACGGGCCAGCGCGATAATCCGCGTGTCCGCATGCAGCAGGCCTGCTCCATCGAGTTGATAAAGGGCAGGAAACAGCTTGCGCAAGGCCAGATCGCCGAGGGCGCCGAACAAGGCAAAGGTGCACGGTTCAACCGTAATCGAAGGCATGATGTTTGTTCTTTTATCAAGTTAAGCTACAAATACCTTTTTTCAAGGCATCACTCAAGGGAAAATGTAGTAATAACCACAACATTTTCGCAAAATACAGATTCCGAGTGGTGGTCGGTCGGAGCCATCAGTAGGATAGGCCACCGTTACGGGCCGCATCAAAGGCCCTTTTTGCATAGCAGAGCGCTTGTTTGCGCATCTGACTCAAGGAACATCTATGGACCGCGTGCGAAATTTACTGGAACAGATCCAGAATCGCCTTGAAGACTTGAACAAGGCCGAACGCAAAGTCGCCGAAGTGATCCTGCTCAACCCAGAGCAAGCCACCCGGTTCAGCATCGCCGCCCTCGCCCAGGCCTCAAAGGTCAGCGAACCGACGGTCAACCGTTTCTGCCGTTCGTTTGGCGTCAGTGGCTATCCTGAACTCAAGCTTCAGCTGGCCCAAAGCCTGGCCAGTGGTGCGGCGTATGTCAGCCGTGCGGTCGAGGCGGATGACAATCCCGAAGCGTATACCAAGAAGATTTTCGGCAGCGCCATCGCGTCGCTGGACAGTGCCTTGCAGGCACTGGACCCGAACCTGATCAGCCGCGCCGTCGACCTGTTGATCCAGGCCCGACAGATCCACTTCTTCGGCCTCGGCGCCTCTGCTCCGGTGGCGCTGGACGCACAGCACAAGTTCTTCCGCTTCAACCTGGCCGTCACGGCCCATGCCGACGTGCTGATGCAGCGCATGATCGCGTCGGTGGCCCATACCGGCGAATTGTTCGTGATCATTTCCTACACCGGCCGCACCCGCGAGCTGGTGGAAGTGGCACGCATCGCTCGGGAAAACGGTGCTTCGGTACTGGGCTTGACGGCCGAGGGCTCGCCCCTGGCCAAGGCCAGCACCTTGAGTCTGAACATTCCACTGCCGGAAGACACCGACATCTATATGCCGATGACGTCGCGGATCATTCAACTGACCGTGCTGGACGTGCTCGCTACCGGCATGACCTTGCGCCGGGGCGTGGATTTCCAGCCACATTTGCGCAAGATCAAGGAAAGCTTGAATGCCAGTCGGTATCCGATTGGGGATGAGTTCAACTAGTCCAGAAGCGTCATCGCCTGTTCTGGCCTCTTCGCGGGCAAGCCTCGCTCCTACAGGGATAGGTGATCTACTGTAGGAGCGAGGCTTGCCCGCGAAAGCGTCAGAACCATCACCGCAAATCCTGAGTTACACCCCAACCCGCGCCTGCAAACTCAAATGCGCCCTCTGCCCCGGCGCAAGGCTCAGGCTATCGGTCCCACCGCTGGCCGCCTCAACACAGACAAACCCGGAAATCTCGTTCCAGCTCACCCCCAATAACGGTCGTGAGCCAGGGTGCCAGACCACGGTGTCCGCATCGTCACCGGTATCGATACACAACGCTCGCTGCCAGGCATGGTCCTTGAGCTGCAATTCGCCCTCATGCTGGAACACTCGCTGGCAACCGCCATCGACCCGCAACTCACCTTCCTGATGACATACCTGGCGGCTCAACTGATCGTAACCCTGCGCGCCCTCGAGACCAGACAGCGCTACCTCGCCGACATCACCAATACGCCAATAAGCGTGCAACGCCTGGCTCAATTGGCACGGCAGGCTGTCCTGATGCTCGGTGCTCAGGCGCAAATCCATCCGCTCGCCCAGGTGCGCATGCAGGTCCACTTGCCAGTCGCACAACTGAAGCTGCCAATGCAGGCGCACACCCTCGTCGTCACTGCTGCTGTCGAGCAACTTCCAGTCGATCAGCCGTGCCCAGCCATGGGACGGCCAGGCATTTTCGCTCGGATGACGGCCATACCACGGCCAGCACACCGGCACACCGCCACGAATGGCGCCGACCTGCGGCCACTTCGCCGCGCACCAGAGCCAGGGTTTCTGCCCCTTGGGCTGGAAGTGCAGCAGCTGCGCGCCCTGCCGGCTGAACACCGCCTGACACAGCGGATGATCAATCACCAGCACGTCGCGCATCTGATAGCGCTCCCACGCAAACACCGGACGTTCGCGCAAGGATTTGAAGAAGCGTTGTAGCGGATGCTCAAGCATGTGCCGCAGTCCTGAAAATCATCTGTCACCCGGGGTGCGCCCTCCCCCAAAAAAAAGCGGATAGCCTTGGCTATCCGCAAATATGCGCACATAGAGAGGAGCTTATCGCAACAGCGTTAGAACACCGACTGAATTTTCAGGCCGGCCACCAGCGCGTTGTCGACTTCATCAACACCGCCCGGGTGAGTGACGTATTGCAGGTTAGGTCGCACCGTCAGCCAGTTGGTCACGTGGAAACCGTAGTTGATCTCGTAGTTGTACTCGGTGCTACGCAGCGGCGAGAACAGCGGATTGTCGTAGTCGGTGACACCATTGGCGGCATTGGTCAACTCGGCGTTGTCCTTCACGTTCTCGTTGACATGGATGCGAGCAAAACCGATACCGACGTCATCTTTTGGACGGGCATCGAACGGGCCCTTGTACACAAACATCAACGACTGGTAGTTGTCGACGACGTTGGTGGCCTTGTCGTGGAAAGTGGCGTTGGCGGCGATGTTCAGACCGCGGGAAGCGTCACCGTTGTGGCTTGTAAGTTGTTGCTGTGCCACGAACCAGTAGCCGTGCTTGCTGTCGTGGACGCGATACGGATTACCGGTGGTTGCCGCATCATTGCCGTTGTCGTCTTCAATAACGTCATTGGCGTCGGCAGTGCTCTTGTAGTAACCCACACGGTATTCGCCCGGCAGGTTGTTGACCTTCGGCGACCAGACCAGCTCGACCGGCAACACGGTGCCTGCGGTACCACTGCCGCTGAGCTTGAAGCCGTTACCGTGTTCCAGCTGCGTCGGGTTCTGGTTGTACGCACCGATCTGCGCATACAACTCAGGCGTGATGTTGTACTTCACGCGGATCGCCGCCTGGCTGATCGGCCAGTTGTACCAGATGTTGGTGGCCCAGTTACCCACTTGGGAACCGCAGAACGCCAGGTTCTGGAATTCGCACGGGAAGGTGTTGAAGTCTTCACCTTCACCGAAGTAACCGGCTTTGATGTCCAGTTTATTGTCGAGGAACTGGTGCTGTACCCACAATTGCGTCAGACGGACCATATGGCCACGGCCGTAGACTTCCTGGGAGGAGCTCAAGGTGCCGGCACGCGGATCGCCGACACGGTCATTGGAGATGTTCTCACCGTTACGGTTGGTGAGCTGGATCTTGGCCTGGGTGTTATCCCAGCCCCACAGCTTTTGCAGGTCCAGTGCCACGCCCAGACCAAACTGGTCGGCGTAACGCGCGGTCTTGTCGTGGTTGTAGCCACCGTGGAGATTGCCGCCCACTTCACCGACGTAATCCGCCTTGATGTCGATCCCTTGCTCGATCAGCTTGGTCCGCTCGCCACCCCAGTCACCCGTCATCCACTTGGAGTCGGCACTGAACGCATCAGCCGCGTGTACGTTACCGGCCATCGTCATCACCGCAATAGCTGACAACTGGCAGATAAGCTGAGCGTTGTTCTTCTTCTTCATCCCTACATCCTCGTTTTATTGTTATTAACTGTTATCTAACGCGGTTACATCCCCTGTAGGAGCGAGCTTGCTCCTACACTTTTTGATCGTCATCTGCCTTTGAATTGGGTCACGTTGGCAGCTCGTGCTTCGGTTTGCGGCAGACCAGCCACCCCCAGGCGCTCGCCGGTCTTGGCGTCAAACAGCAGCACTTTCGATGGATCGAATTGCAGGGTCAGGGTCTCGCCAACGTTAGGCGCAACGTCCGGAGCCAGACGGCAGCAGACTTTGGTGTCGTTGAGATTGACGAACACCAGGGTGTCGGGACCGGTCGGCTCGGTGACCTGGACTTCAGCGCGGATGGTTGGCAAACCGTTCGCTTCGCCGTTGGCCAGCACGATCTGCTCCGGGCGCATGCCGAGGATCACTTCGCGGTCTTCGAGGCCGGCGTCCTGCATGCCCAACGGCAATTCGCAACGCGCCTGACCGCTGTCGAGCAGCGCCACCAGACGACCTTCCTTGCGTTGCAAACGCAGGGGGATGAAGTTCATCGGCGGCGAACCGATGAAGCTCGCCACGAACAGGTTGGCCGGATCGTTGTAGATCTGCTTCGGCGTGCCGAACTGCTGGATGATTCCGTCCTTCATCACCGCCACCTTGTCGCCCAGGGTCATGGCTTCGATCTGGTCGTGAGTCACGTAGACCGTGGTGGTTTTCAGGCGCTGGTGCATCAGTTTCATTTCGGTGCGCATCTCGACCCGCAGCTTGGCGTCGAGGTTGGACAGCGGTTCGTCGAACAGGTAAATCTTCGGCCGCCGCGCCAGGGCACGGCCCATCGCCACACGCTGTTGCTGACCGCCGGAGAGCTGGCCGGGCTTGCGATTGAGCAGGTGTTCGATCTGCAACAGCTTGGCGACCCGTGCGACTTCTTCGTCGATTTCGGCGGCCGGCATTTTGCGAATCTTCAGACCGAACGCAATGTTGTCGCGCACGCTCATGGTCGGGTAAAGCGCGTAGGACTGGAACACCATGGCGATGTCGCGATCTTTCGGGCTCATGCCACTGATGTCGGCGTCGTCCACCAGAATCGCGCCGCCGCTGATGTTTTCCAGGCCGGCGATGCAGTTCATCAAGGTGGATTTGCCACAACCGGACGGGCCGACCAGGATCAGGAACTCACCGTCATCGATCTTCAGTTCGATGTTCTTCAGGGTGTCCGGCAAACCGGCACCGTAGGTCTTGTTGACGTTGCGTAATTCGAGAGTTGCCATGTTTCTACCCCTTGACCGCGCCGGACGTCAGCCCACGCAGGAAATACTTGCCAGCGAAAATGTAGACCAGCAGTGTCGGCAGCCCGGCGATCATCGCGGCGGCCATATCAACGTTGTATTCCTTGGCCCCGGTGCTGGTGTTGACCAGGTTGTTCAGGGCCACGGTAATGGGTTGGGCATCGCCACTGGCGAAGACCACCCCAAACAGGAAGTCATTCCAGATTTGAGTGAACTGCCAGATCAGGCAGACCATCACGATCGGGATCGACATCGGCAGCAGGATCTTCCAGAAAATCGTGAAGAAGCCCGCGCCATCAAGACGTGCAGCCTTGACCAGCGCATCCGGAATGCTCACGTAATAGTTGCGGAAGAACAGCGTGGTGAACGCCAGGCCGTAGACGATGTGCACCAGCACCAGACCGGTGGTGGTGTTGGCCAGACCGAGTTTGCCGATAGTGAACGAGGCCGGCAGCAGCACGGTCTGGAACGGCAGGAAGCAGCCGAACAGCAGCAGACCGAAGAACAACTGCGAACCACGAAAGCGCCACATCGACAACACGTAGCCGTTCATCGCACCAATAAACGTAGAAATCAAAACCGCTGGCACGGTGATTTTCACCGAGTTCCAGAAGTAGCCGCCAACGACGTCCCAGGCCTTGATCCAGCCGATGCCGTCAATCACTTGCGGCCAGCTCAGCAGGTTGCCGGTGCGGATGTCTTCCGGGGATTTGAAACTGGTCAACAGCATCACCACCAGCGGGATCAGGTAGATCGCAGCAGCCAGCAACAAAGTGGCGTAGATCGCGATACGGCTGAAGCTCAAGGCCGGTTTGCCAAATTGATTACTCATGGCGTTTGCCTCGCAATTCGGAATACAGGTACGGCACCAGAATCGCCAGGATCGCGCCGAGCATCATCATGGCGCTGGCCGAACCAATGCCCATCTGGCCACGGCTGAAGGTGAAGGAATACATGAACATTGCCGGCAGGTCGGACGAGTAACCAGGACCGCCCGCGGTCATCGCCGCCACCAGGTCGAAGCTCTTGATCGCGATGTGCGCGAGGATCATGAAGGCGCTGAAAAATACCGGGCGCAGGCTCGGCAGGACGATTTTCAAATAGATGGTCGGCAGGCTCGCACCGTCGACTTGCGCGGCACGGATGATCGATTGATCGACACCACGAAGGCCGGCCAGGAACATCGCCATCACAAACCCGGAGGCTTGCCACACGGCCGCAATCACCAGGCAGTAAACGACCCGATCCTGATCCACCAGCCAGTCGAGACGAAAGCCTTCCCAGCCCCAGTCGCGCAGCATTTTGTCCAGGCCCAGGCCCGGGTTGAGCAGCCATTTCCATGCGGTACCGGTGACGATCATCGAGAGCGCCATCGGGTACAGGTAAACGGTGCGGATGAAACCTTCCTTGCGGATGCGTTGATCCAGCAGCACGGCGAGGAACACACCCAATACAAGGCTGATGCCGATGAACATGCCGCCGAACACCGCGAGATTTTTGCTCGCGACCCACCAGCGATCGTTGTCCATCAGACGGATGTATTGCTGCAGGCCGACCCACTTGTAGCTCGGCATGAAGCTGGAATTGGTAAAGGACAGTACGAATGTCCAGATGATGTAACCGTAGAAGCCAACCAACACGATCAGCATGCTCGGCGCGAGTACCAACTTGGGTAACCAGCGTTGCAGCGCATCGAACGGTGAGGCTTTGCTGAAAACCGCCACAGAGCTCATCGGGATAATCCAGGTTAAGAGGTAAGTTTCTGTAGGAGCGAGGCTTGCCCGCGAAGGCGGCGTAACTGTCGACAACTGTGTTGAATGTCAGACTGCTTTCGCGGGCAAGCCTCGCTCCTACAAGGGGAACATTCCCAGAAAATTGCCGCAGGCGAGCCCGCGGCGCAGGGGATTACTGTGCGGCCTTGATAGCCGATGCCAGTTGGGCGCTGGCCTTGGCCGGGTCAGCATCCTTGTCGTTCATGAAGTTGGTCACGACGTCAAAGATTGCGCCCTGCACGGCCAGGGACGTGGCCATGTTGTGCGCCATGCTTGGTTGCAGGCCGCCGCTCTTGTCATCCGCCAGGAAGTCCTTGGCCGACGCTTGAGCACAGGAATCGAAGCCCAGACCGCTCATGTCGTTGAGCATGTCGGTACGCACCGGGATCGACCCTTTGTTGATGCTGAAGATCTTCTGGAAGTCTTTACCCAGAGCGACCTTGGCCAGATCCTGCTGGGCCGCGATGTCACCTTTGCGATCAGCCTTGAGCTTGAACACCGCCAGGGAATCGATGTTGTAGGTGAAGGCTTTTTCGGTGCCCGGGAACGGCACGCACTGGTAGTCTTTACCGGCTACTTTTTTCGCGGCGGTCCATTCACTCTTGGCCCAGTCGCCCATCATCTGCATGCCGGCCTTGCCGTTGATGACCTCGGAGGCAGCGATGTTCCAGTCACGACCGGCGCGGTTCGGGTCCATGTAGCCCGTGAGTTTCTTTAGCTCGGTGAACGACTTGGTCATCTGAGGCCCGGAAAGGGTTTTCTGATCCAGGTCTACCAGGGCCTTCTTGTAGCCGTCGGCCCCCATGACCGAGAGCACCACGTCTTCGAACACGGTGCTGTCCTGCCAAGGCTGGCCACCGTGGGCGAGCGCGATGAAACCGGCGGCCTTGAGCTTGTCGCCGGCGGCATAGAATTCTTCGAGGGTGGTCGGGGCTTTGTCGATCCCGGCTTTCTTGAAGACTTCCGGGTTGATCCACAGCCAGTTGACGCGGTGAATGTTCACCGGCACAGCGACATAGTCACCTTCGTACTTGACGGTGTCGGACACTTTTTTCGACAGCAGGCCATCCCAGTTTTCCGACTTCGCGACGTCTTTCAGCGTGTCGGTGCTGAGCAGGCCAGTGCTGCCCCACTCCTGGATGTCCGGGCCTTTGATCTGGGCAACGCCCGGCGGGTTTCCGGCGACTGCGCGACTTTTGAGCACGGTCATGGCTGTGGCACCGCCACCACCGGCGACTGCGCCGTCCTTCCAGGTAAAGCCGTCTTTTTCGACTTGGGCCTTGAGGACATCGACCGCTGCTTTTTCACCACCCGACGTCCACCAGTGAACGACTTCCACCGAACCTTTGGAATCGGCAGCAAGCGCACTCAGAGGGAATGCAGACAGAGGAAGCAGAGAGGCGAGAGAAATGACAGTAGCGAGGCGAGAAATCGCATTCATCTAGTAGTACCTTTCTTGTTGTTATGCATGCAAGTCTGGTGCTTGCGCTGCATAGGATTTTAAACAGGAGTTTCCCCTTCGCAGGTAACGAAGGGACGTGTGAATGTCACCGCATGGTTACACAGGAGCACTCTGGGATAACTGTGCCAGAGCCGTGGCCATGCTCGGCGCCAGCGGCAGACGCGGGATCAGGACGGCTTGCCAGGCGTGATACAGGTCAGGTTTCCCGGCCCAGATATCGGCACTCGGGCGGTTTTGCGGGTCAAGTTCATGGTGCCAACTGCCCTCGCAACGGTCGATGAAATGACTGTCACAGAATTCCCAAAAAAGCCGATACCAGCTTTCGTACTGCGCATCGCCGGTGCGTTTGAGCAGTGCGCTGGCGGCGGCACTGGCTTCGCAATGAGTCCAGTGCAAGCGATGGCGCACCACCGCGCGATTGTCCCAATCGAGGGTATAGACAATCCCCGGCGCACCGTCGACGCTCCAGCCGTGCCGACAGTTGTGATCGAAGAGTTTTTGCGCATCGGTGGCGAGCCAGCCTGGCGTTAGCATTCCGGCCTGAACCCGCGCGGCTTCGAGGTGCAGCAACAGACGCGCCCATTCAAAACCATGGCCTGGCGTAGTGCCGTAGGGGCGGAAACCGTCGGCCGGGTTGTCGTGGTTGTAGTTGTGTAACGGCTGCCAGTCACGATCGAAATGCTCGACCACCAAATAGTCATTGGCAGCGGCGTGACCATGGATAACGCGCTCGACGATGCGCTGTGCACGGCACAACCAACGGGTGTCTTCGGTGACATCGGCCAATGCGAGGAACGCTTCGGTGGCGTGCATGTTGCTGTTGGCGCCGCGATAGCGTTCCTCAGCACTGAAGTCGCGGTTGAAGGACTCGCGCATCGCACCCTCCTCCTCGCTCCAGAAATGCGTGTCGATGATGTTGATCGCATCATCGAGCAAGGCTTGCGCGCCGGGGCGCTGGGCGACGACCGCGGAACTGGCGGCCAGCGCGACAAAGGCGTGCAGGTAAGCGGCTTTGCCGGTGTTGTCGTCGCGATGATGGGCGGTGGCGAACCAGCCACCGTGCTCGGCATCGCGCAACGGACCGCGCAGGGCTTTGATGCCGTGATCCACTAACTCGGCAAACCCCGGCAGGCCCTGGATGTGAGCCATGGCGAAGCTGTGGGTCATGCGCGCGGTGTTCATGGTTTCGGCGTGGGCATTGGCCGGGAGACGGCCCTTTTGATCAAGATTGCCGAAACCTTCGGCGACTTTTGCGGCCTTGGCAAACGCCAACAGGCGCAGGCCTTCAGCGGCGAGCCATTGCTGATGGGCAGGTGCGTTCAGCCAACTGCTGAAAGCGGGGCGGAAGGTGTCCATGGGGTGCCTTTTTTGTTGTTATGACTGTGGGCAGTCTAAACAACGGGCGGTGGCGGGCTTGTAACGAAGGGGGCGAGTTATGTCACTGGCTGGTGACATTTAGCTGGAGGAATGTGTTGAAGGGGCTATCGCCTTCGCGAGCAGGCTCGCTCCCACAGGGGTACTGCGTCCTCTGTGGGAGCGAGCCTGCTCGCGAAGAACGATCACGCGGTCTCACTAATCAACACTGCGCGGCAACTGCAACGTCACCCGCAACCCGCCTTCACGCAGGTTTTGCAGGCTGACTTCCCCCCCATGGCTATGCGCAATATTACGCGCAATCCCCAACCCCAACCCATACCCCTGCTGGTGCCCGGCCAACCTGAAATGCGGCTCGAACACCTGCTCCAGCCGCTGCTCCGGAACCCCCGGCCCTTCATCGTCGACATGCAGGATGAACGCGCTGTCATCGTCATCAATGTGCAGGTGCGCGTTCTGCCCATATTTCAGGGCGTTGTCGATCAGGTTGCCAATACAGCGCTTGAGCGCCAGCGGCTTGCCCGAATACGGCGCCAGCGCCCGCCCTTGCTGGGTCACGCGACCATTGCCGTTGGGCGCCAGATACGGTTCCACCAGACAGTCGAGCACATGATTGAGGTCCACCGGTTCGATATTTTCGTGGATATCGGTGTCCTTCACGCATTGCAGAGCGCCTTTGACCAGCAGCTCCAGCTCATCCAGATCACGACCGAATTTGGCTTGCAGCTTTTCGTCTTCGAGCAGTTCGACCCGCAGCCGTAATCGGGTAATCGGTGTGCGCAGGTCATGGGAAATCGCGCTGAACAACTGACTGCGTTCAGTGAGGTAGCGACTGATGCGTTCGCGCATGGCGTTGAAGGCGCGCCCCACTTCGACCACTTCACTGCCACCGCCCTCCGCCACGGGCTCGACTTCCGCGCCAAGGGACATGTCTCGCGCCGCCCGCGCCAGGCGCTTGAGCGGCCGGCTCTGCCAGTGCACCAGCAGGCCGATGAACAACAGCAAAAAACCGCTGGTGAGCACGATGAACCAGACTTGCTGCGCCGGCAGGCCCTGCTCTTCAAGACTGGTGTAGGGCTCGGGCAACAGCGAGGCGATGTACAGCCACTCGCCCGGTGCCATCTGGATTTGCGTGACCAGCACCGGCGGGTTCACCGGCTCCAGGGTCAATGCATAGTGCGCCCAGGAACGCGGCAACTCGTCGAGCTTCAGACCTCCGTTGAAGATCCGCAGGTCCTCGGGGCTGACGAAGGTCACCGAAATATCGGTGTCCTGCCCCAGCGACTGGCGCAGCACTTCGTCCACTGCTTTGAGCACCGCTGCCTTGCGCGGGGTGATCGGCAGTACTTCCATGCCCAAGGGTTTGTCGTTGAGGGTCACCACGAAACGGGTGCCGCCCATGCTGCGCAGCTGGTCGAGCACCAGCGGCCGGAACGCCACCGGCAGCGAGCGGAAGTAACTGACGCTGGCCGTCATCGAATGGGCGAGGCTGCGGGCGCTGGTGACCAGGCCTTCAAGCTGCGTGGCGCGCAGTTGCGACACCCAGATCACGCTCGATAACGCCTGGGCGAACAGCACCGCCAGCAGCGTCAGCAGCAGCATTCGCCCGAGCAGCGAACGCGGCACCGGCACCCGTGCGGCGAGTTTGCGCAGAAACTCAGTGGCCATTGCTGGCAACCACATTGGCGGCCAACTGGTAGCCGCTGCCGCGCACGGTACGGATCAGCCGTGGCGGTTTTTCAGTGTCGCGCAAACGCTGACGCAAGCGGCTGACCGCCATGTCGACGATGCGATCCAGCGGCATCAAGTCGCGACCCCGGGTGGCATTGCCGATGGTGTCGCGGTCGAGGATTTGCTGGGGGTGGTCGAGGAACAGTTTCAGCAAGGCGAAATCGGCGCCCGAGAGAATCACTTCTTCGCCGTCGATGTGGAACAGTCGATGACTGACCATGTCCAGCCGCCAGTCATCGAAGGCCAGCACTTCACTGCCGGAGCGTTCCTGACCGAACTGCGCGCGGCGCAACAAGGCCTTGATGCGCGCCTGCAATTCACGGGGGCTGAAGGGTTTGCCAAGGTAGTCGTCGGCGCCCAGTTCGAGGCCGATAACACGGTCGGCCTCGTCGGAGCTGGCGGTGAGCATGATGATCGGCACCTGAGCCTGACGCGGGTGCTGGCGGATCCAGCGACACAGACTGAAACCGTCTTCGTCCGGCAGCATCACGTCGAGAATCACCAGATCGCTCGGCGCGTCGTTCATCGCCTGGCGAAAGCCTGCGCCGTCGGGTGTAGTGCGGACCTGGAAACCGGCGCGGGTCAGGTAGGTGTCCAGCAACTCGCGTATCTCTTGATCGTCATCGACCAACAAAATCGACTTGTTGACTGAGCTCACAGGGGCGGCATCCTTGTTGTTTGAGTTGGGCGGATTATGCCTGATCGATCATGGATCTATGTTGTCTGTTCTGGCCTCTTCGCGGGCAAGCCTCGCTCCTACAGGTAGTCGGTGTTCTTTGGATCGACACTCATCCTGTGTAGGAGCGAGGCTTGCCCGCGAAGGGCGCAACTCGGTCTCAAGCCTGATCCAATGCCACACCCGCGCCCACCAGGCCGGAATACGGCGCCGTCACCAGCCACACCGGGATGCCTTTGAAGTAATCGCTCATGCAACCCTTGTCGGCAAAGCACCGGGCAAAACCGCTGTCGATAAAGAAATCGGCAAACCGCGGAATCACCCCGCCGACGATGTACACGCCACCGCGCCCGCCGATGGTCAGCACGTTATTGCCGGCCACGCGACCGAGCCAGCAGCAGAATTGCTCCAGCACTTCCAGGGCAATCGGATCACCTGCCAACCCCGCCGCCGTGATCGACTCCGGCGTATCGAGAACCGGCTCGTGCCCATCCACCGCACAAATCGCCCGATAGACCCGCGGCAAGCCGCTGCCGCTCAATGCTGTTTCAGCACTGACATGGCCGATCTCGTTGAAGATGTGTTGCCACAGTTGAGTTTCCCTCGGACTGCTCAGCGGCAAATCGACGTGACCGCCCTCGCCCGGCAATGCGGCGAAACGGCCTCCGCCCAAGTCAAGCAACGTGCCGACGCCCAGGCCCGTGCCCGGGCCGATCACCACCGCGGGCCGCAACGGCTCCGGCGTGCCTTCGCAGACCACCCGAAACTCGCCCGGTTGCAAACGGGTCATGCCCAACGCCATCGCCGAGAAGTCATTAATCAGCAGCAGTTGATCCACCTGCAGGGTCTGGCAGAACGCCTTGCGACTCAGCCGCCAGTGATTGTTGGTGAACTTGAATTCATCACCGCTCACCGGGCCAGCCACCGACAGGCACACCGAGCCGACAGAACCCAGCGCCAGACCGAGCCCGCTCAGGTAGAGCGCAATGGCCTCTTCGGGGCTGGCGTGGTCGGCCGTCGCCAGCACCTGGACCGATTCCAGTTGATGGTTTTTCCACAACGCGAAACGTGCGTTGGTCCCACCGATGTCACCGACCAAAGCCAGTTTCAATTAAGCGTCTCCAGGGCAGAAGTAAAGGCGCTGGCGCCTTGCTCTGCGGAGCTGAAGGCCATGCGCATGAAACCAAACAGTTCGCGACCGCTGCCAATGTTATTGCCCAACAGGCCCTTGGCCGGCGTGCGCGCTGCGAATTCTTCGGCGTCCACCTTAAGCTCCAGGGTGCCTTTGACGCCATCGACGCGAATGATATCGCCCTCTTGCACCCGCGCCAAAGCGCCGCCCACATAAGCTTCGGGGCTGACGTGAATCGCCGCCGGGATTTTTCCCGACGCACCGGACATGCGGCCATCCGTCACCAGTGCGACTTTGAAACCGCGATCCTGCAGCACGCCGAGGAACGGCGTCATCTTGTGCAATTCCGGCATGCCGTTGGAGCGCGGCCCCTGGAAGCGCATCACCGCGACAAAGTCTTTCTCCAGCAAACCGGCCTTGAATGCATCGGCCAGGTCCTGCTGATCCTGGAACACCATGGCCGGCGCTTCGACGATCTGGTTTTCCAACGCGACGGCCGACACTTTCATCACACCCCGACCGAGGTTGCCTTCCATCACTCGCAAGCCGCCCTCTGGCGAAAACGCGCGAGCGACCGGACGCAGGATGTTTTCGTCGAGGCTTTCGGTCGGTCCTTCGCGCCAGACCAGTTCGCCGTTATCGAGGAACGGCTCCAGGGTGTAGCGGCTCAAGCCGTGGCCCAGAACCGTGTTGACGTTTTCATGCAGCAGACCGGCTTCCAGCAGTTCGCGGATCAGGAACGACATGCCGCCCGCGGCCTGGAAGTGGTTGATGTCGGCTTTGCCGTTCGGGTAGACGTGGCTCAGGGTCGGCACCACCTCTGAGAGGTCGGCCATGTCTTGCCAGGTCAATTGAATCCCCGCGGCCATGGCGATGGCCGGCATGTGCAAGGTGTGGTTGGTCGAGCCGCCCGTGGCGTGCAGGGCCACGATGGAGTTGACCAGCGAACGTTCGTCGACGATTTCGCCGATCGGCATGAAATCGCCGCTCTGTTTGGTCAGGCGCGTGACTTGATGCGCCGCTTCGCGGGTCAGGGCCTCTCGCAACGGGGTGTTCGGGTTGACGAAAGAAGCGCCGGGCAAGTGCAAGCCCATGACTTCCATCAGCAACTGGTTGGTGTTGGCGGTGCCATAAAAAGTGCACGTGCCAGGGCTGTGATAGGAGTTCATTTCCGATTCCAGCAACTCTTCGCGGCTGGCTTTGCCTTCGGCGTAGCGCTGACGGACGTCGGCTTTCTGCTTGTTGGAAATGCCCGACACCATCGGCCCACCCGGCACGAAGATCGTCGGCAAATGACCGAAACGCAACGCCCCCATCATCAGGCCCGGCACGATCTTGTCGCAGATGCCGAGCATCAGCGCGCCATCGAACATGTTGTGGGACAGCGCCACGGCGGTGGACATCGCAATCACTTCGCGGCTCGGCAGGCTCAACTCCATGCCGGGTTCGCCCTGGGTCACGCCGTCGCACATGGCCGGGGTGCCGCCAGCGAACTGGCCGACGGAGCCTATTTCACGCAGGGCTTTTTTGATCTGTTCAGGAAAGACTTCGTACGGCTGATGCGCGGAGAGCATGTCGTTATAGGACGAAACAATCGCAATGTTCGCGGAGTTCATCATCCGCAAGCTGTTCTTGTCGTCGGTGCCGCAACCGGCCACGCCGTGGGCGAAGTTGGCACATTGCAGCTTGCCACGCATGGGACCGTCGCTGGCTGCCCCGCGAATCAGTGCAAGGTAAGCCTCACGCGTGGCGCGGCTGCGGGCGATAAGCCGTTCGGTGACCTCAAGGACGCGGGGATGCATGTGTAGAACTCCAGGCTAACGGATGTGGCGACCTGATTGTCTATGCTGAGCAAGAGCCGTTGTCGATGGAGTGACAGACGGTTTTCTTGTTCGGTCGGACCAGTTGATTCAGGTCACTCGTTGTAGATTGAACAAAATATTGCCATTAAAAAGGCTTGTTTTCTATTTTTTTGCGAATAATCTTGTAATTCCAACAACAAAACGACGGCGGCCCAGGTAAATGACTCTTCGAATCGCAATCAATGGTTTTGGCCGAATTGGCCGTAACGTCCTGCGCGCACTGTATACCCAAGGCTATCGTCAGGATTTGCAGATTGTTGCAATCAATGACCTGGGCGACAGCGCGATCAACGCTCATCTGCTCAAGTACGACACTGTTCACGGCACGTTCGATGCCGATGTCCAACACGATATGGAAAGCCTGACCGTCAACGGTGATCGCATTGCCGTCAGCGCCATCCGCAATCCGGCCGACTTGCCTTGGGCGGTGGAGCAAATCGACGTGGTGTTCGAATGCACCGGTCTATTCACCGACCGGGCCAAAGCCGCCGCGCACATTACGGCCGGCGCACGCAAGGTGATCATCTCGGCTCCGGCGAAAGGCGCCGACGCCACCGTGGTTTATGGGGTTAACCACGACATTCTGCGCCAGTCGCACCAGATTATTTCCAACGCGTCGTGCACCACCAACTGCCTGGCCCCGGTGGCTCAGGTGCTGCACCGCGAATTGGGCATCGAAAGCGGTCTGATGACCACCATTCACGCCTACACCAACGATCAGAACCTGACCGACGTCTACCACACCGATCCGTATCGCGCCCGTTCCGCCACCCAGAACATGATCCCGAGCAAGACCGGCGCCGCTGAAGCGGTCGGCCTGGTGCTGCCGGAACTGGCGGGCAAACTGACCGGCATGGCGGTGCGTGTCCCGGTGATCAACGTGTCGCTGGTGGACCTGACCGTGCAACTCAAACGCGAAGCGTCGGCCGATGAAGTGAACGCGCTGCTTAAAGAAGCCAGCCAGCACTCGAAAATTCTTGGCTACAACACCCTGCCGCTGGTTTCCAGCGACTTCAACCACAACCCGCTGTCGTCGATCTTCGACGCCAACCACACCAAGTCCAGCGGCAAGCTGCTCAAGGTATTGGCCTGGTACGACAACGAATGGGGCTTCTCCAACCGCATGCTCGATAACTGCCTGGCGCTGTGCAACGCCGAATAAGCAACGTCACATCTCGCGTTGACGCAGACCTGTAGGAGCGAGCTTGCTCGCGAAGCGCTTGAGGGCAACGCGTTTACTCGGGAAGGGCGCATTATCGTTAACGTCCTTCGCGAGCAAGCTCGCTCCTGCATTCTCCGGTCAACATACAAGGTATTGGCAAGCCAAACATTGCGTCACAGGCGCATTACGTCTGGAGCAGCAACCGATGATCGGTATCAGCTTTACGCAAAAGACCCTGGCTGCGCGCAAGCGTATTGCCCTGGTCGCCCATGACCACTGCAAGGTGTTTTTATTGGACTGGGCCGAACGGCAGAAAGACAGGCTCGCACAACATGAACTGATCGCCACCGGCACCACCGGGCTGTTGTTGCAACAACGGCTCGACCTGCCTGTGGAGAGCATGATCAGTGGCCCCTTGGGCGGCGACCAACAGCTCGGCGCGCGAATCGCCGAGCAACGGGTCGACCTGCTGGTGTTCTTCTGGGACCCGTTCGAACCGCAGCCACACGACCCGGACATCAAGGCGTTGCTGAGAGTTGCAGCAGTCTGGAACATTCCCGTGGCGTGCAACGAATGCACCGCCGACTACTTGCTCAGCAGTCCGTTGATGGATCAGGCTCATCAACACCGGATCCCGGATTACGCAGCCTATCTGCTGGGCCGCGCATAAACCTTCACACATCAATATTTGGCCATTAGAGCGGATGATAAGCATTACATCCGCTCGAAATGAATCAGATTCCCCCGTGAGCCAATCTCGCCTCAATCACGTCTTCATCCCTTAGCGGATCTCTCTGTTGCGCACGTTGGAGCGCAGGGTCAACGACCAAAATCGTTGCCGAAATTCACCTGAATTTCTTGTCCTTTTCAGGGCATTTTCCTGCGCAAACGTTCACCTGTTGCCGTTCGTCGGACTCGCGTTCACGCAACTTCTGTCCGCGCCGATGCGCATTAAATGGCGCTGAAGGGACTCGGCGAAATGGGTCACCCCGACTCACAGCCAACACTTCATTCATTCGCGAGTTCGCCCTATGTTCGACTCTCTGTCTATCCGCCTGAAAATCGTCCTGCTGTCCGGTCTGTGTTTGCTTGGCGTCATTGCGCTGATCGTTTGCATGAACTTCTACCAGACCAACCAGAATGACGATCTGGTCAGTGCCTCCAGCAGCAAGATGCTCACTGACAGTGTGCAGGACCTGCTCCAGGCCAAGGCTGCCGAGCAAGCGGTGCGGGTACAGAAGACCTTTGGCGAAAACCTGCTGGTGGTGACCGCCCTGGCCGACCAGATCAAGGACCTGCGCACCATGGCTGCCAAGCGCTCGCTTGAGGCTGGAGCCCTGCGTGAAGAGTTGAACCAGAGCCTGAAAACTGCCTTCGAGCGCAACAGCAAGGTATTGGGGATCTGGCTGGCGTTCGAACCCAATGGCCTGGATGGCAAGGACAGCGAGTTCGTCAACGACGCGGCCCGGCAATCCAACGAAGCAGGACGTTTCGCCAGCTACTGGAGCCGTGCCGGAGGTGAGGGGCTGAACACGATCATGGTCGAAGAGGACATGACCAAGACCACCCAGAATATCAGTGGCATCCCGTACAACAGCTGGTACACCTGCCCTCGCGACAGCAAGCGCACCTGCCTGCTGGACCCGTATGCCGATACCGTCGCCGGCAAGGAAATGCTGATGACCACGATTGCCGTGCCGCTGCTGGTGGACGGAAAATCCATCGGCGTGGTCGGGGTGGATATTGCCCTCGACGCTCTTCAAGCAGCAGCGGTGGACTCCCAACGTGAACTGTTCAACAACGCCGGGCACATGCTGATCGTGTCCGGCAGCGGTGTACTCGCCGGTTACAGTGTTGACGCGAGCAAGGTGGGTAAAAGCATCGGTGACACCCTCGGCGCGCAGGGCAAGGAAGTCCTGCAATTGCTCGGTGCCGGCGCACCGAAGATTCTCGAACAAGGCGACCTGATCCGCGCGGTGTACCCGGTCAGCCCAATCGCCGACTCCAAAGCCTGGGGCGTGGTGATCGACCTGCCGAAACAAGTCCTGCTGGCCGATTCGGTGAAGTTGCAAGTTGTCCTCGATGAAGCCCAGCAAAGCGGCACGATCAAAGCCGTGCTGGTAGCGGTCATTGCCGGCCTGCTGGGCCTGTTGCTGATCTGGCTCACCGCCTCGGGCGTGACCCGGCCGATCAACAGTGTCGCCCAGATGCTGAAGGCGATTGCCAGCGGCGACGGTGACCTGACTCAACGCCTGCACTACAGCAAGAAAGACGAACTGGGCGAACTGGTCAGTTGGTTCAACCGCTTCCTCGACAAGCTCCAACCGACCATCGCGCAGATCAAACAAAGCATCACCGACGCCCGCGGCACGGCTGACCAGTCTTCGGAAATCGCCCGCCAGACCAGCGAAGGCATGCAGGTGCAGTTCCGTGAAATCGACCAGGTCGCTACCGCATCCAATGAAATGAGCGCCACCGCCCACGACGTCGCCAACAGCGCCTCGAACGCGGCCAATGCCGCCAAAGGTGCCAACCAGTCGGCCCGCGATGGCATGTCGATCATCGAGCGCAGTACCCGCGACATCAATCAACTGGCCGAGGAAGTCAGTAAAGCGGTGACCGAAGTTGAAGCGTTGGCGGTCAACAGCGAGCAGATCGGTTCGGTACTGGAAGTGATCCGCAGCATCGCCGAGCAGACCAACCTGCTGGCGCTCAACGCCGCAATTGAAGCGGCCCGCGCCGGTGAGAGCGGACGCGGTTTTGCGGTGGTGGCCGACGAAGTGCGCAACCTGGCCAAACGGACCCAGGATTCAGTGGAAGAAATCCGCTTGGTGATCGATCGCATCCAGACCGGCACGCGCGGCGTAGTCGCAACCATGCATTCAAGCCAGACACAGGCTCACAGCAACGCCGGACAGATTCAACAAGCGGTTCAGGCCCTTGGCAAAATCAGCGAGGCGGTCACTGTGATCAGTGACATGAACCTGCAAATCGCCAGCGCCGCCGAACAGCAAAGTGCCGTGGCCGAAGAGGTCAACCGCAACGTCTCGGCGATCCGTACCGTTACCGAAACCCTGACCGGACAAGCCACCGAGTCGGCAAAAATCAGCAGCCAGCTGAATTCCCTGACGACCCACCAGATGAAATTGATGGATCAGTTCCGGGTGTAGCTGCCCCCCCTTACCCTGTAGGAGCGAGGCTTGCCCGCGAATGATGCACCGCGGTATTTCAGACGATCCGCGTTATCGTTCTTCGCGGGCAAGCCTCGCTCCTACAGGGGGATTTCATTCGGGCGGCCGGTTTTTTGAACTATGATCAGGCTCTCATTCCGGAGGGCCTTCGATGACTGATTTACTCACGTCCATTCAAGCCGCGCTCGGCTTGCCCCAACACCCCATTGCTTTCACATCGACTGGCGCCCTGCCTTCGGCGTTTGCCGTTACCGACCTGGCATGCGCCAGTATTGGCGCTGCCGGTCAGGCGGTCAGTGAATGGCTGCAGCAACAGACCGGTCGCCTGCCCGCCCTTGAAGTCGACCGTCGACTCGCCTCCTTTTGGTTCGCAACGTCGATCCGTCCCGTCGGCTGGAGCATTCCACCGCTATGGGATCCGGTCGCGGGTGATTACGCGACCAAGGATGGCTGGATCCGCTTGCACACCAACGCGCCACATCATCGTGCGGCGGCCGAAAGCGTGCTCGGCACCTGTACCGACCGCGCAGGGATGGCCAGCAAGGTCGCGCAATGGGCTAAGAGTGATCTGGAACAGGCGGTAGTGAATGCCGGTGGCTGCGCCGCCGAAATGCGCAGCTGGGCGCAATGGCAAGCGCATCCTCAGGGCCAGGCCGTGAATGCCGAACCGCTGATTCAGTTCAGCACCGGCAACGGTCAAAACGTCAAATCGTGGCAAGGTTCTGTGGCGCAACCGCTGGCCGGGATCAAGGTGCTGGACCTCACGCGCGTACTCGCCGGCCCCATTGCCAGTCGTTTTCTTGCCGGCCTCGGTGCCGACGTGCTGCGTATCGACCCGCCGACCTGGAACGAGCCGGGCGTGGTACCGGAAGTCACTCTGGGCAAACGCTGTGCTCGCCTGGACCTGCACGACAAGACCGATCGAGCCATATTCGAAAGCCTGCTCAAAAACGCCGACGTCCTGCTTCATGGTTACCGTGCCGATGCGTTGGAGCGCTTGGGTTACGGTGTCGCCGAGCGTCAGAAATGGGCGCCGGGCCTGATTGATGTAGGCCTCAACGCCTACGGCTGGAGCGGTCCCTGGCAGAACCGTCGAGGGTTCGACAGTCTGGTGCAGATGAGCAGCGGGATTGCCGAAGCGGGCATGCAGTGGAAGAAAGCCGACAAGCCGACGCCGCTGCCGGTGCAGGCGCTTGATCATGCAACCGGGTATTTGATGGCGGCGGCGGCAGTCAAGTTATTGGGACGAGGCGGGTCGGCAAGGTTGTCGTTGGCGCGAACGGCGAAATTGCTGATTGAACAAGGGCCGGGGACCGATGAGCCGTTGCGGGCTGAGGATGAGCATGATCAAGGGCTGTTGGTTGAGCAGACGCCTTGGGGGCCGGCGCATCGACTGCAGGTGCCATTGAAAATCACCGGCACGCCACTGCAGTGGACGCTTCCCGCTTCTGAACTGGGTTCCCATCGCGCGCAGTGGTGGTGACTATCGGATAGCCTTCGCGAGCAGGCTCGCTCCCACAGGTTTTGTGGTCGACACTAATCCACTGTGGGAGATTCTGGTTTTCGGTTGATATTCGCTTTGCCCTTTCAGTAAGGCGAATACATCCGAGCAAGCTTGCGAGCCAGCATTGCCAGCGATTCGGCCGGGGGTCGACCACGGCCGTGAAACCGTCACAGTGTTGGTTTTAACTAAATAGATACAGCGTAATAACGTTTATTAGATAAGCCAAATCACAGCCATTATTTATAACTGATCAATCTATTAACCCCATGACAAAGAGCGATTTGGTGGGCTAATCCTAATCAATCGATATGATCTGAAAACAAACATCGAAAATTTGCGAAAACGTAAAAACGAACTAGCTTAAAAACTCAAAGTAATACGCATTATTCTCAGCTTTTCTAACCGAAGCCTCTGGAAAGGGCTTTTCCGGCTAAATCGCCATGCCCATAAAAAGGTTCTCGCTCTTTAATCAACAAAGGAATGTGACATGAACTGATCTAAGTCAGCTGATTGAACTGTTAACGGAATTAATCTGTTTTCTTTCTTCTCCTGCATTGGAGTCATGCAATGTCCGAATCCCCCGGAAAACTGAAACTCGGCGCACTGGTTGCGCTGGTTGTTGGCTCAATGATTGGTGGCGGGATCTTCTCTTTGCCCCAGAACATGGCTGCCAGTGCCGATGTCGGCGCGGTACTGATCGGTTGGGCCATCACGGCGGTCGGCATGCTGACCCTGGCCTTCGTTTTCCAGACACTGGCCAACCGAAAGCCTGATCTGGATGGCGGTGTCTACGCCTACGCCAAAGCCGGTTTCGGCGACTACATGGGTTTCTCGTCCGCCTGGGGTTACTGGATCAGTGCCTGGCTGGGCAACGTCGGCTACTTCGTTCTGCTGTTCAGCACCCTCGGTTACTTCTTTCCGGTCTTCGGCGAAGGCAACACCGTTGCCTCCGTGATCGGAGCGTCGGTGCTGCTATGGGCCGTGCACTTCCTCGTGCTGCGAGGGATCAAGGAAGCGGCGTTCATCAACCTGGTGACCACCGTTGCCAAGGTCGTACCGCTGCTGCTGTTTGTGCTGATCGCGATTTTCGCCTTCAAACTGGACATCTTCACCGCCGACATCTGGGGTTTGAAAAACCCGGACCTGGGCAGTGTGATGAACCAGGTGCGCAAAATGATGCTGGTCACCGTCTGGGTGTTCATCGGCATTGAAGGTGCGAGTATTTTCTCGGCCCGCGCGGAAACACGCAGCGACGTCGGTAAAGCCACCGTGATCGGTTTCATCACCGTGCTGCTGTTTCTGGTACTGGTGAACGTGCTGTCGCTGGGCATCATGACCCAGCCGGAACTGGCCAAACTGCAGAACCCGTCGATGGCCGCGGTGCTGGAGCATGTGGTCGGTCCGTGGGGCGCAGTACTGATCAGCGTCGGTCTGGTCATCTCCTTGCTGGGGGCCCTGCTGTCCTGGGTACTGCTGTGTGCGGAGATCATGTTCGCCGCCGCCAAGGACCACACCATGCCGGCGTTTTTGCGCAAGGAAAACGCCAAGCAGGTTCCGGTCAACGCCTTGTGGCTGACCAACGCCATGGTCCAGCTGTTTCTGATCATCACCCTGTTTTCGGCCAGTACTTACCTGTCGCTGATCTACCTCGCCACCTCAATGATTCTGGTGCCTTACCTGTGGTCGGCGTGTTACGCACTGCTGCTGGCGGTGCGCGGCGAGAGCTACGAAAACGATGCCCGAGAACGCTCGAAGGACCTGCTCATTGGCGCCATCTCGGTGATCTATGCGGTCTGGCTGGTCTACGCGGGGGGCACCAAATACCTGCTGCTCTCCGCCCTGCTTTATGCGCCCGGCGTAATCCTGTTCGCAAAGGCCAAGCGCGAAGTCAACAAACCGGTTTTCACCAACGTCGAGAAGCTGATTTTCGCCGCCGTAATCGTGGGTGCCCTGGTGGCAGCCTATGGGCTCTATGACGGCTTCCTGACCCTGTAATACCTGACTCATTTGTCATCTGGAGGATCACTGTAATGACCACGGAAAAAGTTAAGTTCGGCGTACATTCAGAAGCCGGCAAACTGCGCAAAGTCATGGTTTGCTCCCCCGGTCTGGCCCACCAGCGGCTGACCCCGAATAATTGCGACGAACTGCTGTTCGACGATGTGTTGTGGGTTGCCCAGGCCAAGCGCGACCATTTCGATTTCGTCACCAAAATGCGCGAACGCAATATCGATGTCGTGGAAATGCACAACTTGCTGACCGACATCGTCGCCATCCCCGAAGCCCTGGACTGGATTCTGGAGCGCAAGATCACCGGCGACTCGGTCGGCCTCGGCCTGATCAACGAAGTGGGTTCATGGCTGCGCAGCCTGGAGCCGCGCAAAATCGCGGAATTCTTGATCGGCGGCGTCTCCGCTGATGACCTGCCGGACAGTTTCGGCGGCAAGACCATTCAAATGTTCCGCGATTTCCTCGGCCACTCCAGCTTCATTTTGCCGCCGCTGCCCAACACTCAGTTCACTCGCGATACCACGTGCTGGATCTACGGTGGCGTGACGCTGAACCCGATGTACTGGCCGGCGCGTCGTCAGGAAACCCTGCTGACCACCGCGATCTACAAGTTCCACCCGCAGTTCACCAGCGCCGACTTCCAGATCTGGTACGGCGACCCGGACAAGGAACACGGCAGCTCCACCCTTGAAGGTGGCGACGTCATGCCGATCGGCAACGGTGTGGTGTTGATCGGGATGGGCGAACGCTCGTCCCGTCAGGCCATCGGGCAACTGGCGGTGAACCTGTTCAAAAATAAAGCCGTGGAGCGTGTGATCGTTGCCGGCCTGCCAAAATCCCGCGCAGCGATGCACCTGGACACCGTGTTCAGCTTCTGCGACCGCGACCTGGTGACGATCTTCCCGGAAGTGGTGAAGCAGATCGTCGCCTTCACCCTGCGCCCTGACGAAAGCAAACCCGGCGGCATCGACATTCGCCGCGAAGAAACCAACTTCCTCGACACTGTGGCCAAGGCCCTTAACCTCAAAGCGTTGCGCGTGGTGGAAACCGGCGGCAACAGCTTCGCCGCCGAACGCGAGCAGTGGGACGACGGCAACAACGTGGTGGCCGTGGAGCCAGGCGTGGTAATCGGTTATGACCGCAACACCTACACCAACACGCTGCTGCGCAAGGCTGGTGTGGAAGTTATCACCATCAGTGCCAGTGAGCTCGGTCGCGGCCGTGGCGGCGGCCACTGCATGACCTGCCCGATCATTCGCGACCCTATCGACTATTAATTTGCCCACCTCGGCTCGCGCTGCCTTTTACACCAAGGCATGCGCGGCCAAGGGGATAACCGAAACCTAAGGAGATCCAAAATGGCTTTCAATATGCGCAACCGCAGCCTGCTCTCGCTGATGCACCACACCACTCGCGAGCTGCACTATCTGCTGGACCTGTCTCGGGACCTCAAACGCGCCAAGTACACCGGCACCGAACGCCCACATCTGCAAGGCAAAAACATCGCGCTGATCTTCGAAAAAACCTCGACCCGCACCCGTTGCGCCTTCGAAGTCGCCGCCCATGACCAGGGCGCTCACGTCACCTACATCGACCCGGTGTCGTCGCAGATCGGCCACAAGGAAAGCATGAAAGATACCGCCCGTGTACTGGGGCGGATGTTCGATGCCATCGAGTACCGTGGCTTCGAACAGGAAATCGTCGAAGAGCTGGCCAAGTTCGCCGGCGTGCCGGTGTTCAACGGCCTGACCGCTGAATTCCATCCGACGCAAATGATCGCTGACACCCTGACCATGCGCGAGCACAGCGACAAGCCGCTGCATGACATCAGCTACGCCTACCTCGGCGACGCCCGCTACAACATGGGCAACTCGCTGCTGATGATCGGCGCCAAACTCGGCATGGACGTGCGCATTGCAGCACCGAAAGCCCTGTGGCCACACGCTGACTTCATCGCCCAGTGCAAAGCCTTCGCCGAAGAGAGCGGCGCACGCATCACCATCACCGAAGACCCGAAAGCGGCGGTCAAAGGCGTCGACTTCATCCATACCGATATCTGGGTGTCCATGGGTGAACCGGTGGAAGCGTGGGACGAGCGCATCGAGCAACTGCTGCCGTACCAGGTCAACGCCGAAATGATGAAGGCCGCCGGCAACCCGCGCGTGAAATTCATGCACTGCCTGCCAGCGTTCCACAACAGCGAAACCAAGGTCGGCAAGGACATCGCCGCGCGGTACCCGCACCTGGCCAATGGCGTCGAGGTGACCGAAGAGGTCTTCGAATCGCCGGCCAACATCGCCTTCGAGCAAGCGGAAAACCGCATGCACACCATCAAGGCGATCCTGGTATCGGCGTTGGCGGATATCTAAGGACCGACGCGGCTCCTCCTGCGGGAACACGGCCCCTGTGGGAGCGAGCTTGCTCGCGATGACGGTGTGACAGGCAACATTGATGTCGACTGATGCTCCGCCATCGCGAGCAAGCTCGCTCCCACAAAATCCCGCCCCACAGGTGACCGAGTCGCCCGCAACTTCTCTATTTAGAAGGACTCCATTATGCGTATCGTCGTTGCCCTGGGCGGTAACGCCCTGCTCCGCCGTGGTGAACCCATGACCGCGGACAATCAACGCGCCAACATCCGGATCGCCACCGAACAGATCGCCAAGGTCTATTCCGGCAACCAACTGGTCATTGCCCACGGCAATGGTCCGCAAGTGGGCCTGCTGTCGCTGCAAGCCGCGGCCTACACCTCGGTGTCGCCTTATCCGCTGGACGTGCTCGGTGCCGAAACCGAAGGCATGATCGGCTACATCATCGAACAGGAACTGGGTAACCTTCTGGATTTCGAAGTGCCGTTCGCGACCCTGCTGACCCAAGTCGAAGTCGACGCCAACGACCCGGCCTTCCAGAACCCGAGCAAACCCATCGGTCCGGTCTACGCCAAAGCCGAAGCGGAAAAACTCGCCGCCGAGAAAGGCTGGGCGATTGCCCCGGACGGCGACAAATTCCGCCGCGTGGTCGCCAGCCCCAAACCCAAACGCATCTTTGAAATCCGCCCGATCAAGTGGCTGCTGGAAAAAGGCAGCATCGTGATTTGCGCCGGCGGTGGTGGCATCCCGACGATGTACGGTGCCGATGGCAAGCTGCAAGGCGTGGAAGCAGTGATCGACAAAGACCTGTGTTCGGCACTGCTGGCCGAACAGCTGGACAGCGATTTGCTGGTGATTGCTACCGACGTCAATGGCGCCTTCATCGACTTCGGCAAACCGACCCAAAAAGCCATCGCCCAGGCGCACCCGGACGAGATGGAGAAACTCGGCTTCGCAGCAGGATCCATGGGACCGAAGGTCCAGGCGGCCTGCGAGTTTGCACGCCATACTGGAAAAACTGCGGTGATCGGCTCACTCTCGGACATTGAAGCGATCGTCCAGGGCAAGGCCGGTACGCGCATCAGCACGGCGAAACCTGGCATAACTTACTTGTAAGGAGAGACGTCTATGGCAATGTTTGAGCCAGGCCACTTGCACATCGAGCGTCACGCGCTGGACAAGAATGATGTCAGCTACAACGTGCACCTCGACTATGAAGTCAGCACGAACCCCAAAGGGGTGAAAGGAATCCAGTTCACCCTGCATGGCAGCATGCAGGGAAAGGACATGTCAGAGACCTTCTTTCTGCCCAAGGAGGAGGCCTACAACTTCGCCAACAACGTGACGAAAATCGCCGAGAAGTACGGAATCCCAAAGACGCACAGCCAGATTGGCTCGGTCCACAAGCACTACGATCTGATGTTCGAAGACATCCGGAAGCAGTTGGATATGAAATCAGGCGACCCGGTAAACCCCGAGCACTTTGAATAACCCCACCGCCCCTGTAGGAGCGAGCTTGCTCGCGAAGGACGTTAACAATAACGCGGTCTTGCTGAATAAATGCGTTGTTCTCTAGTCCTTCGCGAGCAAGCTCGCTCCTACAGGAGATCATCTCGAAGTCCTGTGCAGGATTTCACCATTTGCCCGCCCCAAGGCATACTTGCCACCCTCCGAACGCCAGAACCAAAACCGTCCCATGCGTATCCACGTCAGCTTCATCGACCGCGTCGGCATCACCCAGGAAGTCCTGGCCTTGCTCGGTGGGCGCAATCTCAATCTGGATGCGGTCGAAATGGTTCCGCCCAACGTCTACATCGACGCCCCGACCCTGAGTCCGCAAGTCCTGGAAGAGTTGCGCGATGCCCTGTTCAGTGTGCGTGGCGTGCAAGCGGTGACAGTGGTCGACATCCTTCCCGGCCAGCGTCGGCACTTGCAGCTCGATGCCTTGCTCGCGGCCATGACCGACCCGGTACTGGCGCTCGACAGTGCCGGCAAGGTGTTGCTGGCCAACCCGGCACTGATCGCTTTGTACGGCCGAGAACCGGCCGGCGAAAGCATCGCCGAGCTGTTTGCCGATCCGACGTTGCTCGACGCCTTGCTTGAACACGGCTTCCGCCTGCCGCTGCGCGAGATTACGGTCAACGGCCAGACCTTGCTGCTGGACGCCACGCCCATCACCGATGCCGGCGCCCTGCTGACCCTGTATCAACCCAACCGCATCGGTGAACGCCTTTCCGCGCTGCACCACGATCACGCCGAAGGTTTCGATGCACTGCTGGGGGAGTCTCCGGTGATTCGCACGCTCAAGGCCCGCGCCCAGCGAGTGGCGGCCCTCGATGCGCCCCTGTTGATCCAAGGGGAAACCGGCACCGGCAAAGAGTTGGTGGCGCGTGCCTGCCATGCCATTAGCGCTCGCTACAGTTCGCCGTTTCTGGCATTGAATTGCGCAGCATTGCCGGAGAACCTCGCCGAAAGCGAACTGTTCGGCTACGCCCCTGGCGCTTTCACCGGCGCGCAACGGGGCGGTAAACCAGGGCTGATGGAACTGGCCAACCAGGGCACAGTGTTTCTCGACGAGATCGGCGAAATGTCGCCGTACTTGCAGGCGAAATTGCTGCGTTTTCTCAACGACGGCAGCTTCCGCCGGGTCGGTGGCGATCGTGAGGTCAAGGTCAACGTGCGGATCCTCAGCGCGACGCACCGCGATCTGGAGAAAATGGTCAGCGAAGGCAGCTTCCGCGAAGACCTGTTCTATCGGCTCAATGTCCTGAACGTCGAAGTCCCGCCCTTGCGCGAACGCGGCCAGGACATTCTGCTGCTGGCGCGCTATTTCATGCAGCAGGCCTGTGCACAGATTCAGCGCCCGGTCTGCCGGTTGGCACCCGGGACTTATCCGGCGCTGCTGGGCAACCGCTGGCCGGGCAACGTGCGGCAATTGCAGAACGTGATCTTCCGCGCCGCGGCCATTTGCGAGAGCACGCTGGTGGACATTGGTGACCTCGACATCGCCGGCACCTCAGTGGCGCGCCAAAGCGACAGCGACGTCGACAGCCTTGAACAAGCCATGGAAGAGTTCGAGAAAACCTTGCTGGAAAAACTCTACATCAGCTATCCGTCGACCCGCCAACTGGCCAGCCGCCTGCAAACGTCCCACACCGCAATTGCACATCGATTGCGCAAGTACGGCATTCCTAACAAGCCTTGAGGGCCTCATCGCGAGCAAGCTCGCTCCCACATTAAATTTGCGTCGACCACAAACCTGTGGGAGCGAGCTTGCTCGCGATGAGGCCAGTGGGCTCACCATCAAATTGTCAAAAGCGACCTCCATCTGTACTGAAAGCGCTACAGCGGAACGATATCGCTACACCCTCGCCGAACCACCGCTGTGCAAGGCTTTGATCCACCTACGCTTTTTTCTTCGGCCTGCGCTGTAGCGATTTCGCTACAACCATCATTCATGCGCCCCTCTCAAAACATCATAACTTATTGATTTATAACGAAAATAAAACATTGGCCGCGTTTTTGCTTAGTAACCGTTCATAAAGTACGGCATTGCCGAGTATTCAATCGCGTCCACCAGACGAGTCTGGCCCCCCTTAGGAGTTTCCATGAGCGAGTTGCGTTTTACTGAAGATCACGAATGGCTGCGCACCGAAGCTGACGGCACCGTCACAGTCGGTATCACCGCTTTTGCACAGAACGCCTTGGGCGACGTGGTTTTCGTTCAACTGCCTGAGCTGCAGTCCTACGACCAAGGCGCTGAAGCCGCCACCGTGGAATCGGTAAAAGCCGCCAGCGGTGTGTACATGCCGCTGAACGGTGAAGTGCTGGAAGTGAACCCGGCACTCGACAGCAGCCCTGAGCTGGTCAACGAAGATCCACTGGGCGAAGGCTGGTTCTTCCGATTCCAGCCTGCCGACGCTTCGGCCGTCGCCAAACTGCTGGATCAAGATGCCTACGACCGCCTGATCAAAGCCAGCGCTGAAGCCTGAGGAACGCCAACATGACTCAAGTTAATCCTGCCGTTGTAAACCTGAGTACCGCCAACGAATTCATCGCCCGCCACATCGGCCCGCGTTCCGGCGACGAGCAAGCCATGCTCAACAGCCTCGGTTTCGACTCGCTGGAAGCGCTGAGCGCCAGCGTCATTCCGGACAGCATCAAAGGCACCAGCGTCCTCGGCCTCGAAGACGGCCTGAGCGAAGCCGATGCCTTGGCCTTGATCAAATCCATCGCCAGCAAAAACCAGCTGTTCAAGACTTACATCGGCCAGGGTTACTACGGCACCCACACGCCGTCGCCGATCCTGCGTAACCTGCTGGAAAACCCGGCCTGGTACACCGCGTACACCCCTTATCAGCCAGAAATTTCCCAGGGCCGTCTCGAAGCGCTGCTGAACTTCCAGACCCTGATCAGCGACCTCACCGGCCTGCCGATCGCCAACGCCTCGCTGCTGGACGAAGCCACCGCCGCCGCCGAAGCCATGACGTTCTGCAAACGCCTGAGCAAGAACAAGGGCAGCCACGCCTTCTTCGCCTCTGTGCATTGCCATCCGCAAACCCTCGACGTACTGCGCACCCGTGCCGAACCGTTGGGCATCGACGTGGTGGTTGGCGACGAACGTGAACTGAGCGACATGACGCCGTTCTTCGGCGCCCTGCTGCAATACCCGGCGAGTAACGGTGATGTGTTCGACTACCGCGAACTGACCGAACGCTTCCACGCCGCCAACGCGCTGGTCGCGGTTGCCGCCGACCTGCTGGCCCTGACCGTACTGACCCCGCCGGGCGAGTTCGGCGCCGACGTGGCCATCGGCAGCGCACAACGCTTCGGCGTACCGCTGGGCTTCGGTGGTCCACATGCGGCTTACTTCTCCACCAAAGATGCGTTCAAGCGCGACATGCCAGGCCGTCTGGTCGGTGTCTCCGTCGACCGCTTTGGCAAGCCGGCCCTGCGTCTGGCGATGCAGACCCGCGAGCAACATATCCGCCGCGAGAAAGCCACCAGCAACATCTGCACCGCGCAGGTTTTGTTGGCCAACATCGCCAGCATGTACGCCGTGTACCACGGCCCGAAAGGCCTGGCGCAGATCGCCAATCGCGTGCATCACCTGACCGCCATTCTGGCCCAAGGCCTCAGCGCACTGGGCCTGAGCGTCGAGCAAGCCAACTTCTTCGACACCCTGACGATCAAGACCGGCGCACAAACCGCCGCCCTGCACGACAAGGCGCATGCACAGAAGATCAACCTGCGTGTGGTTGACGGCGAACGTCTGGGCCTGTCCCTCGACGAAACCACCAGCCAGGCCGACGTTGAAACCCTGTGGAGCCTGTTGGCCGACGGCAAAGCCCTGCCAGACTTCGCCGCCCTCGCCGCTTCGGTGACCAGCACCCTTCCAGCTGCGCTGGTGCGCCAATCGCCGATCCTCAGCCACCCGGTGTTCAACCGTTATCACTCGGAAACCGAGCTGATGCGCTACCTGCGCAAGCTCGCCGACAAGGACCTGGCCCTGGATCGCACCATGATCCCGCTGGGTTCCTGCACCATGAAACTCAACGCCGCCAGCGAAATGATCCCGGTCACCTGGGCTGAATTCGGTGCCCTGCACCCGTTCGCCCCGGCCGAGCAAAGCGCCGGTTATCAGCAGCTGACCGATGAACTGGAAGCGATGCTCTGCGCCGCCACCGGTTACGACTCGATCTCCCTGCAACCGAACGCCGGTTCGCAAGGCGAATACGCCGGTCTCCTGGCCATTCGTGCCTATCACCAGAGCCGTGGCGAAGACCGTCGCGACATCTGCCTGATCCCGTCGTCGGCCCACGGCACCAACCCTGCAACCGCCAACATGGCCGGTATGCGCGTGGTGGTGACCGCGTGCGATGCACGTGGCAACGTCGACATCGAAGACCTGCGCGCCAAGGCCATCGAGCACCGTGAGCATCTCGCGGCCTTGATGATCACTTACCCGTCGACCCATGGCGTGTTCGAAGAAGGCATCCGCGAAATCTGCGGCATCATTCATGACCACGGCGGCCAGGTGTACATCGACGGCGCCAACATGAACGCGATGGTCGGCCTCTGCGCCCCGGGCAAGTTCGGCGGCGACGTGTCGCACCTGAACCTGCACAAAACCTTCTGCATTCCGCATGGCGGTGGCGGCCCGGGCGTCGGCCCGATTGGCGTGAAATCGCACCTGACCCCGTTCCTGCCGGGTCACGCGCAGATGGCACGCAAGGAAGGCGCAGTCTGCGCAGCACCGTTCGGCAGCGCGAGCATTCTGCCCATCACCTGGATGTACATTCGGATGATGGGTGGCGCCGGCCTCAAGCGTGCGTCGCAATTGGCGATCCTCAATGCCAACTACATTTCCCGTCGCCTCGAAGAGCACTACCCAGTGCTCTACACCGGCAGTAACGGCTTGGTAGCGCACGAGTGTATCCTCGACCTGCGTCCGCTGAAAGACAGCAGCGGCATCAGCGTCGATGACGTCGCCAAGCGCCTGATCGACTTCGGTTTCCACGCCCCGACCATGTCGTTCCCGGTCGCCGGCACACTGATGATCGAGCCGACCGAAAGCGAATCCAAGGAAGAACTGGACCGCTTCTGCGACGCCATGATCCGCATCCGCGAAGAAATCCGCGCAGTGGAAAACGGCACCCTGGACAAGGACGACAACCCGCTGAAAAACGCTCCGCACACTGCAGCGGAAATCGTCGGCGAGTGGACGCATCCGTACAGCCGTGAACAAGCGGTGTACCCGGTAGCGTCGCTGATCGAAGGCAAGTACTGGCCACCGGTCGGCCGGGTCGACAACGTATTTGGTGATCGCAACCTGGTTTGCGCCTGCCCGTCGATCGAAAGCTACGCTTGATCTAAAAGGGGCGAGTTCCCTCGCCCCACAAGGACGCCGCAAAACCCTGTAGGAGCGAGGCTTGCCCGCGAAGAGGCCATCAGGTCGCTAAAAGCTTCGCGGGCAAGCCTCGCTCCTACAGGTATGCGGTGCTCCTCATAACAAGAAACCGGAGAACAACCATGTCGTTAAGCGTGTTCGACCTGTTCAAGATTGGCATCGGCCCCTCCAGCTCCCACACCGTCGGCCCGATGCGCGCAGCAGCGCGCTTCGCCGAAGGTTTGCGTCGTGAAGGGCTGTTGTCGGCAACCGCCAGCGTCAGAGTCGAGCTTTACGGCTCACTCGGCGCCACCGGCAAAGGCCACGGCAGCGATAAAGCTGTATTGCTGGGCCTGGAAGGTGAACACCCGGACACCGTGAACACCGAAACCGTCGCCGCTCGTCTGCACGACATTCGTGGCAGCGGTCGCTTGAACCTGCTCGGCGAACACAGCATTGCGTTCAACGAGAAAGAACATTTGGCGATGATCCGCAAACCGTTGGCCTATCACCCCAACGGCATGATTTTTCGCGCTTTCGACGCCGCCGGCCTGCAGATTCGCAGTCGCGAGTATTACTCCGTCGGCGGTGGTTTTGTGGTCGATGAAGACGCCGCTGGCGCCGACCGCATCGTCGAAGACGCCACGCCGCTGACCTTCCCCTTCAAAAGCGCAAAGGACTTGCTCGGTCACTGCACCACCTACGGCTTGTCCATCAGCCAGGTAATGCTGACCAACGAAAGTGCCTGGCGCCCGGAAGCGGAAACCCGCGCCGGTTTGCTGAAAATCTGGCAAGTGATGCAGGACTGTGTCGACGCGGGTTGCCGTAACGAAGGCATCCTGCCCGGCGGCTTGAAGGTCAAACGTCGGGCCGCGTCGCTGCATCGGCAACTGTGCAAGAACCCGGAATCATCATTGCGCGATCCGTTGTCGGTGCTGGACTGGGTCAACCTTTACGCCTTGGCGGTCAACGAAGAAAACGCCAACGGCGGGCGCGTCGTGACGGCGCCTACTAACGGTGCAGCGGGGATCGTTCCAGCCGTATTGCATTACTACATGCGCTTTATTCCCGGTGCCAACGAAGACGGCGTCGTGCGCTTTCTGCTGACGGCGGCGGCGATTGGCATTCTGTACAAGGAAAACGCTTCGATCTCCGGCGCCGAAGTCGGCTGTCAGGGTGAAGTCGGCGTGGCGTGTTCCATGGCGGCTGGCGCCTTGTGCGAAGTCCTTGGCGGCAGCGTGCAACAAGTGGAAAACGCCGCTGAAATCGGCATGGAGCACAACCTCGGCCTGACCTGCGATCCGATTGGCGGGCTAGTACAAGTACCTTGCATCGAGCGCAATGCCATGGGCTCGGTCAAAGCAATCAATGCGGTGCGCATGGCGTTGCGTGGAGACGGTCAGCACTTCGTCTCCCTCGACAAAGTCATCCGCACCATGCGCCAGACCGGCGCTGACATGAAAAGCAAATACAAGGAAACCGCCCGTGGCGGTTTGGCGGTCAACATTATCGAGTGCTGATGCGCGCTCACTTGCATCAGACTTTTTCAGGAGCTGAATATGTCCACCGAACAACTGTTGAAAACTCCATTGCACGCACTGCACATCGAACTCGGCGCCCGCATGGTGCCGTTCGCAGGCTACGACATGCCCGTGCAATACCCACTGGGCGTGATGAAAGAACACCAGCACACCCGTGATCAAGCCGGCCTGTTCGATGTTTCGCACATGGGTCAGATCCGCCTGACTGGCGCCAACGCCGCCGCGGCCCTGGAAACCCTGGTGCCGGTGGACATCATCGACTTGCCGGTGGGCATGCAACGCTACGCCATGTTCACTAACGAGACCGGTGGCATCCTCGACGACCTGATGGTCGCCAATCTGGGCAATGACGAGCTGTTCCTGGTGGTCAACGCGGCCTGCAAGGATCAGGACCTGGCGCATCTGCGCAAGCACATTGGCAACCAGTGCACGATCGAGCCGCTGTTCGAAGAACGCGCGCTGCTGGCGCTGCAAGGCCCGGCCGCCGTCACCGTGCTTGCACGCCTGGCGCCTGAAGTGTCGAAGATGACCTTTATGCAGTTCGCCCGCGTGAAATTGCTGGGCGTCGACTGTTTTGTCAGCCGTTCGGGCTACACCGGTGAAGACGGTTTCGAAATCTCGGTCCCGGCCGCCAGCGCCGAAGCCCTGGCTCGCGCCCTGCTGGCCGAACCGGAAGTAGCGGCCATCGGCCTTGGCGCACGCGACTCCCTGCGCCTGGAAGCCGGCCTGTGCCTTTACGGCCACGACATGAACACCGACACCACGCCGATCGAAGCCAGCCTGCTGTGGGCGATGTCCAAACCTCGTCGCGCAGATGGTACACGGGCCGGCGGGTTCCCTGGTGCTGAAACAGTCTTTGCCCAACAGCAAGCGGGTGTCAGCCGCAAACGCGTTGGCCTGCTGCCTCAGGAACGCACCCCGGTGCGCGAAGGTGCAGAGATCGTCAACGAAGCCGGCGACATCATCGGCACCGTTTGCAGCGGTGGTTTCGGCCCGACGCTGGGCGGTCCGTTGGCCATGGGTTACCTCGACAGCGCTTACATCGCGATCGACACACCGGTATGGGCAATTGTTCGTGGGAAAAAGGTGCCATTGCTTGTAAGCAAAATGCCATTTGTTCCACAACGCTACTATCGCGGTTGATTGACTGTTTCTATAAGTAACGCGATTGCGTTAACAGTGCACTAATGTGTAACGCAATCGCCATAAAACAGTGCATGGTTTCGATTACGAACTTGCCTTATAACGATCGAAAGCAATTGAACACCTCAATCGAATAAGCCTGCGCTAGTGCACACGCTACTGGCGCCAAGCCAAGCAAACCGGGCCCTTCACGGGGCTTGTTTTTTCTCCCGTAGTTGGCGTAGAGTTTGTTCACTGTGTTTGCATGGGTCGCTTGGAATCGTGACCTGGGCAGTAGCCTACATGTTAGCTACATCCCGCTCGGCGTCTTCTTACTCTCCTGCAACCAGCCCCAGTACTCTTTCATGAGAAGGAGACTGTCATTAATTTTAGCGTCAAAGGAAATAAGAAATGTCCCAACGTCAGAGCGGTACCGTCAAGTGGTTTAACGACGAGAAAGGTTTTGGTTTTATCACTCCAGAAAGCGGACCGGATCTGTTTGTGCATTTCCGCGCTATTCAGGGCAACGGCTTCAAGAGCCTGAAAGAAGGCCAAAAAGTGACTTTCATTGCTGTGCAAGGCCAGAAAGGCATGCAGGCTGATGAAGTACAAGCAGAAGCCTAATCTTCTGTAACGAAAAAGCCCCTGATGCTGACATCAGGGGCTTTTTTGTGCGCGTAAATCCGTAAAATGGCTTCTTTTGCGCCGAGAGCCTGCCATGTCGAAACACCTGCTTACTCCCCAGGGCCATTTTCCGGCCGCTGGTTTGGGTCGTCGTCTGGCAGCGATGTTCTATGACTTTCTGTTGTGCACCGCTCTGCTGATCGTCACCAGTGGCCTTTACAAGATGATCCAGATGGCAATCATCGGTGAAGACAAAATGCGCGCACTGACCGAGGCCGGCGCACTGGACGGCGATCCGTTGCTGTCGACGGTGCTGCTGTTTGTCCTGTTCGGTTTCTTTGCCAAGTTCTGGACATGGTCTGGCCAGACGCTGGGCATGCAGGTGTGGTGCATCCGTGTGCAGAATGCCGACGGCTCATCCATCAGCCTGTGGCAGGCGTTGTTGCGGTTTGTGGTGTCGATTGCGTCGTTGCTATGCGTTGGCCTGGGGTTTGTCTGGCCGCTGTTCGACAAACAGAAACGCAGCTGGCACGACATGTACTCCAACACGCAGTTGGTGCGGGTCCCGAAGAAGACTAAATAGTTGCAGAGAGCAAAAATCACTGTGGGAGCGAGCCTGCTCGCGAAGGCGGTGTGTCAGTCGACATTAATGTAACTGATACACCGCCTTCGCGAGCAGGCTCGCTCCCACAGTTTTTGATACCTAATTGATCTCAGGCGTTACCAGCCAGCTTCATCCGCGCCGCCTGCGTGAAATCCAGCATCCGCTTCAACGGACGGATCGCCTGAGGAATCAACGCCGGATCAACAAAGATCTCGTTCGTCCCCTCCTTCAAGCTCCTCAGCGTACGCTCAAGGGTGTTCATCGCCATCCATGGGCAGTGTGCGCAACTACGGCAGGACGCACCGTTACCCGCCGTTGGCGCCTCGATGAAGACCTTGTCCGGGCACAGCTGCTGCATCTTGTAGAAGATGCCGCGGTCCGTAGCCACGATGAACGTCTTGTTCGGCAGGCTTTGTGCCGCCGCGATCAATTGACTGGTGGAACCGACGGCATCCGCCAACTCGATCACCGACGTCGGCGACTCCGGGTGCACCAGAATCGCGGCGTCCGGGTACAGCGCCTTCATGTCTTCGAGCTGCTTGGATTTGAACTCTTCGTGAACGATGCAGGCACCGTCCCACAGCAGCATATCGGCACCGGTCTTGCGCTGGATATAGGTGCCCAAATGCTTGTCCGGCCCCCAGATGATCGTTTCGCCGTTATCCATCAGGCTTTCGACGATCTCCAGCGCGCAGCTCGATGTCACCACCCAGTCCGCCCGGGCCTTGACTGCCGCCGAGGTGTTGGCATACACCACCACCGTGCGCTCCGGGTGCTGATCGCAAAACGCCGAAAACTCGTCCACGGGGCAACCCAGATCCAGGGAGCACGTCGCTTCCAGCGTGGACATCAGTACGCGTTTTTCAGGGTTGAGGATTTTGGCGGTTTCGCCCATGAACTTCACACCGGCGACCAGTACCGTCTTGGCCGGATGGGCATTGCCGAAACGGGCCATCTCGAGTGAGTCGGAGACGCAACCACCGGTTTCTTCAGCCAGGGCCTGAATGACCGGATCGCAATAGAAGTGAGCAACCAGTACCGCGTCCTGAGCCTTGAGCTCGGCAGCGATGGCGGCACGGTAATAAGCCTCCTCCTCAACTGTCAGCGGCTTTGGCTGCTTGGCGTCGAGGTGGGCTTGAACCAGAAGGCGTTCGGAAATCTGCGTCATGTTCGCAAGACCTGCAGGCGCTTTCGCGCGAAAGTCGAGTATACACCCGGCTCCGGAACCTTCGGGGTTCCGCCGGGAGAGTGAGTATTCATCAGGCACGGACAGCGTTGAAGATGCGCAAGGCTACAGAATATCCGGTGGATGCAAAAGATGATTCTGACCTGCGTCCCACGACGCAGCACCGCACGGAGCCAACCTTAAATCGCGGGCAAAAAAAAATCCGGAAATCCTCACTTGCGTGGGCCTTCCAGACTTTTAAAACTGCTATAAAAATGGTGGGTCGTGTGGGATTCGAACCTACGACCAATTGGTTAAAAGCCAACTGCTCTACCAACTGAGCTAACGACCCGCTGTGTGGTGCGCGTATAATACTGATTTTTAAGGACTATTCAACACCCAATTTGAAATAAATCAAAAATAAGGGGTTGGGTCGCTGATTCCGGCGGCTGCGAAGCCTTCTGCACGCAGACGGCAGCTGTCGCATTTGCCGCATGCACGGCCGTTATCGTCGGCCTGATAGCACGAAACGGTTAGCCCGTAATCGACACCCAGCTTCACGCCGGCCTGGACGATCTGTGCCTTGCTCAGGTTCTGCAGCGGAGCCTGGATGCGGAAACCGTTCCCTTCTACGCCGGCCTTGGTCGCCAGATTGGCCATGCGCTCGAACGACTCGATGAACTCGGGACGGCAATCCGGATAACCGGAGTAGTCGACGGCGTTTACGCCGATGAAGATGTCACGTGCACCGAGCACTTCAGCCCAGCCCAGCGCCAGGGACAGAAACACCGTGTTGCGCGCCGGCACGTAAGTCACCGGAATACCTTCCCCCGGCACTTCCGGCACGTCGATGCTGCTGTCGGTCAGCGCTGAACCGCCAATGCCGTTCAGGTTCAGACCGATCACCTTGTGCTCGACCACACCCAAGTCGCGGGCAACACGTTCGGCGGCGTGCAATTCTGCTTGAGACCGCTGACCGTAGTCGAAACTCATGGTGTAGCAGCTGTAGCCTTGCGCACGAGCCATGGCCACGACTGTCGCCGAGTCCAGGCCGCCTGACAGCAAGATGACCGCACGTTTTTCAGCAGTGTTCAGTTGTTCCGTCATTTCAGCGCCCCGGCTCGTCATTCCAAAGATATTTATGCAGCTGCAATTGCAGACGTACTGGCAGGTTGTCCGCCACCACCCAGTCCGCCAGGTCCCGAGCATTCAGGTCATGGTGACTTGGCGAGAACAGGACTTCGCCGGCACGCCGGTCCAGTCCGTACTGAATCAGTTTGGACACAGCCCAGTCGTAGTCTTCCCGTGAACAGATGACAAACTTCACCTGGTCGTTGGGTGTGAGCAGTTCGATGTTCTCGTAGCGGTTGCGGTGCGCTTCTTTCGAACCCGGAGTTTTCAGGTCGACGACGCGACTGACCCGAGAATCTACTGCCGATATATCAAGAGCACCACTGGTTTCCAGTGACACTTCGTAACCGGCATCACACAACTGCTTGAGCAATGGAATGGCGTTGGGTTGAGCCAGCGGCTCACCACCGGTAACACAGACATAACGCGGGCGGAAACCAGCCACTTGCTCGAGGATGTCATCGAGCGTGCGAATGGCGCCCCCAGTGAACGCGTAGGCGCTGTCGCAATATTGGCATCGCAATGGACAACCGGTCAGGCGCACAAAAACGGTGGGCAGCCCGGCAGTTCGCGTTTCACCCTGCAACGAGTAAAAAACTTCGGTGATTCTCAATGTGTCTTGCATAGTCGCCACGGGCATAACAGCTAAACAGGCTGTCCGCCTCCGTCAGGCACTTCAAGGAACCCCGCCATCGCGCAGATCCCAAAAAGCGTATTTCATAAAAAGGGCGTGAATTCTAACGAAAAAACCCGCATCAAGTGCGGGTTTCTTCAAAACGAATCAAACAGGCTTACATGCGCTGCAGATCGCGTTGCGCCAACTGAGCGGCGGAAGTCCCCGGATATTGGGACACCACCTGCTGCAAAATGCCTTTTACCTTGTCGGTATGACCAAGGCGGCGCTCTACATCAGCCAGCTTGTACAGCGAGTCAGGCACTTTGGGATGCTTTGGGTACAGCTGCGAGACCTTGGCAAAAGCTTGACCTGCACCTTGCAGATCGCCTTTGGCCAGATTGACCTCACCCAACCAGTACTGGGCATTGCCCGCATACTGGCTGTTCGGGTATTTACGCAGGAATGCGGTAAAAGCCTGGCTGGCCTTGTCGAAATCCTTGGCTTTGATCAGGTCGAAGGCTGCGTCGTAATAGAGCTTTTCCTTCGCCGGATCCGCCGGTTCGCTACCCGCGGCAGGTGCTTGAGCGGCGGGTGCCTGAGCGGCTGCCGCCCCTGCACCTGCGCCCGCTGCTGCTGCACCGGGGGCATTCAAATTACCACCGGTGGAAGAATTTTCAGGAGTCGCGGCTGGTGCAACGCCGGTTCCTATGCGCCGATCAAGATCCTGATACCGCTCCAGGTTTTCTTGCTTCATGCGCGCTACTTCATTTTGCAGAACTTCGATCACACCCTGTTGGCGTGAAATCTGTTCCTGCATCGATTGCAGCTGGTTGAACAGCTCGCCTTGCGCCGAGACAGGGGCCGAAACCCCTCCCCCGGCATAGGCGCCGTTCGTACCGTAACCCGCAGGCGGATAACTGCTCCCGCTATTGTTATAGCCGGAGTTATTATCGACCACAGGAACCGCAGCCCACACCGCAAGCGGCGCGAGGCTGAGAGCCAGAACAGTTACAGCACGACGGCACGTTCGCATGACGAATTACTTACGCAGTTCGACGCGACGGTTTTGAGCCCAGGACTGCTCGTCGTTGCCGGTAGCAACTGGACGCTCTTCGCCGTAGGAAACCAGTTCCAGCTGAGCTGGGGAAACACCTTGCAGTACCAGGTAACGCTGAACGGCTTTCGCACGACGCTCGCCCAGTGCCATGTTGTACTCACGAGTACCACGTTCGTCGGTGTTGCCTTCCAGAACAACGCGAGCGCCGTTTGCTTTCAGGTCTTTGGCGTGAACGTCCAGAGCGCGCATGGCTTCTGGCTTCAGGTCCGAGCTGTCATATTCGAAGTAGAAGGTGGTGATTGCGCGCAGAGCAGCTTCTTCGCTCAGGGAACCGTCAACGGCACCAGTGTTTGCGCCGTAACCAGCGTTTGGATCTACAGCGCCTTGACCGGCGTTGTCGCCGCCTTTGGACGAGCAACCTACAGCTACAGCCATGGCCAGAGCCAGCGCAGCAAATTTACCAAACTTCAGCATTTCCATCTTGAAACTCCTAATGAACCCCAGTGTGTTAAGTGAAACGTGTAGCGCCGCGTCAGTTCAGGTAAGGGGACCAGGAAGGTTCTCTGACTTCGCCTTGAGCGGTAGGAAGCGGGAGCCTTACGCGTCCATTGATGGACACGAGCATCAAGACTCCCCGGCCCTGCTGGCGGGTGGCGTAGATTACCATGGTGCCGTTGGGCGCGACAGTAGGCGACTCGTCCAGAGTGCTATCAGTTAGGATTTTTACACTTCCTCGCTGCAAATCCTGGGCCGCCACCTTGAAATTAGTAAAACCATCCTGGCGATGGATCATCACCAGGGTCTTTTCATCGGCTGAAAGCTTGGGGTTGGCGTTGTAGTTGCCAATAAAGGTCACACGTTCCGCACCGCCACCACCGACGCTGGTTTTGTAGATCTGTGGCTTGCCGCCACGGTCGGAAGTGAAGTAGATGGTCGAACCATCCTTACCCCAGAACGGTTCGGTGTTGATGCCAGGACCGTTGGTAACACGCGAGATCTGACGCGACCCCAGATTCATCACGTAGATGTCCGGGTTACCGTCCTTGGACAGCACGAATGCCAGGCGATTGCCATCCGGCGACCAGGCTGGCGCACCATTGAGGCCTTCGAAGTTGGTGATCTGCTCACGGCGACCGGTGTCGATGTTCTGCATGAAGATACGCGGGCGCTTCTGCTCGAACGAGACATAAGCGATGCGCTTGCCATCCGGTGCGAAACGCGGCGACAGGATCGGCTCACGCGATTGCAGCAGAGTGACAGCACGGGCACCGTCATAGTCCGAACGCTGCAACGTGTAACGAGTGTTGTTCTCGGAGAAACGCTCGGCCGTCACATACAGCAGACGCGTCGAGAACGCACCTTTGATGCCGGTGAGTTTTTCGAACGACTGGTCAGCGATGTAATGCGCCATGTCGCGCAGCTGCTCGGCACTGCCCGACACACTGCCGGTCAGCACTTGCTGCTCGGTGGCGACGTTGAACAATGCGTACTGAACCTGCAGGCGACCGCCCGCCGGCACAATGCTGCCGACCATGATGTACTGGGCGCCAACAGCCTTCCAGTCACGGAAAATGATTTCGCTGGCCTGGCTCGGCTGACTGATCATGTTCTGCTTTGGAATCGGCGAGTAGTAACCCGAGTTACGCAGGTCATTACCGACAATTTCGGCCATGTCATCCGGCAATACGGTGCCGCCCTGGAAACCGAACGGCACTACTGCGATCGGGGTTGCCCGATCACTGCCGCTGGTGACCAGAATGTTTTTTTCATCCGCTGCCGCTATGCCTGCCAGGCAACAAATAACGACAAGCATTCCTCGAAGAAGGTTTTTCACAAGGCTAGATCCTCAGGTGTGAATGTCATCTTGAATGAACGATACGGAGCGAAATCGCTCGGCTTCATTCCCTGCATTTCTGTCAAACGTCCAATATTCTTGACCGCCGCTACAGCCGAAGCGTCAAACGGACCATCGCCACTGGACTTGGCCACGCTGACCGAAGTCACCGTACCATCCGGCAACATGCCGATTTGCAGCACGACCGTCATGCCTTTGCGTGCCGAAGGAGGACGAGCCCAACCTTCCGCTGCGCGTGCTCGAATCAAATCATCGAAACTGCCGGCGACTTCGTCACCCTGCTCATCGGCCAAGGCCTGCTGACGCTGCGGCGTATCGGAAAGCAAATCTGCCAGGGCCTGAGCCTTTTTGTCTTCGGTAGATTTACGTGCCGCATCCTGCGATTTCTTCTTCGCAGCATCGGCAGCAGCTTTCTTCTTCGCGTCTTCGGCGACTTTCTTCTTCGCCTCTTCAGCTTCAGCTTTCTTCTTGGCGTCTTCCGCGGCTTTCTTCTTCGCGTCTTCGACGATCTTTTTCTTCGCTTCCTCAGCAGCCGCTTTCTTGGCCTCTTCTTCAGCAGCCTTCTTGGCTTCTTCTTCAGACTTCTTCTTGGCTATATCAGCCAATTGTTTCTCTTCAGCCTTCTTGGCTTCGGCGGTCTTCTTCGCTTCATCGGCTTTCTTGGCTTCATCAGCCTTTTTAGCCTCATCCGCTTTCTTCGACTCATCGGCCTTCTTGGCTTCCTCGGCCTTTTGAGCCGCTTCTTCTTTCTTTTGTTCCGCAGCCTTCACCGCCTCCTGCTCGACCTTCTTCTGTTCCATCTGTTCGACTTCAGTCTGGCGTGCAGCAGATTTCTGCGCCTCACCTGCAATCTTCTGATTGGTCTGGGTGGTTGCCCGACTCTTCGATTTCAGCTGGTACAAGGTCGCCTGGACAATCGGTTTGGCTGGCGGCAGCTCAGGTGTAAAGGCGAAACTGACGAACAGCATGCCGAACACCAGCACGTGCAGGACAATCGCCAGGACACTGGGCCAGAAGTAGCTTTCCGAGGCGGACGGCTCTCGCTGTTGCTGCATCAGGGCGCCTCGGTAATCAAGCCAACATTACCGACCCCGGCTTTCTGCAACCCGCCCATGGCGCCCATGACGGAGCCGTAATCGACGGACTTGTCGCCGCGAATGAAGACCTGGGTGTGCTTGCCGCCTTCGTTGCCGGCGCGAATGATTTTGGTCACCGCATCGGTCATCTGCGGCAAGGTCATGGCCTTGTCCTGCTGCTTTTCGGTGTCGACTTCGCTGCCAAGGTTCCAGTAATAGGTCTTGTCAGACTTGATCGAAATGGTCAGGACCTGGGTGTTGTTGTCCTGCGGCAAAGCTTCACTGGAAACCTTGGGCAGATCAACCTTCACGCCCTGATTGAGCATCGGAGCGGTCACCATGAAGATGACCAGCAGTACCAGCATCACGTCGATGTAAGGCACCACGTTCATCTCGGCAACCGGCTTGCGCTTTTTACGAGCTCGAGCGATTAAAGCCATTGGAAATTACCTGCTTATTCTTCGCTGGTGTGCACTTTGCGGTGCAGGATCGCCTGGAATTCATCGGCGAAGGTGTAGTAACGGCTGAGCAGCGTTTCGCTGCGGGCAGCAAAGCGGTTGTAAGCAATAACGGCCGGAATGGCGGCGAACAGACCAATGGCGGTTGCGACCAGTGCTTCGGCGATACCCGGAGCCACAGTGGCCAGGGTCGCTTGCTGGGCAGTTGCCAGACCACGGAAGGAGTTCATGATGCCCCAGACCGTACCGAACAGACCGATGTACGGACTGACGGAACCGACGGTGGCGAGGAACGGCAGGCTCTGCTCGAGCTTTTCTTCTTCGCGGGAAATGGCGACGCGCATGGCACGGGCCACGCCTTCCATGACCGCTTCAGGATCGACGCCAGGCTGCTGACGCAGGCGGGAGAATTCCTTGAAACCGGCACGGAAGATCTGCTCGACGCCCGAATCCGGATCAGGGTTGCTGCCAGCCTGACGGTAGAGTTTGGACAGGTCGATGCCCGACCAGAAGCGCTCCTCAAAGCTCTCCAGGGCACGTCGACCGGCGCGCAGCAGGTTGCTGCGCTGAAAGATCATGATCCATGAGGTCACCGATGCGGCTACCAGAATCAGCATTACCAACTGCACCACGACGCTGGCATTGCTGACCAGGCTCCACATGGAGGAATGGTCGACGACGTTAGCTTCCACGCTTTATCTCCTGCTTTGAGTGTGTACCCGCGCCGCTCACGTCGGCAAAGGCCGCACGTAGAGCTTCGGGAATGGCCCGGGGTTTCAAACTGTTAGTGCGCACACAGGCCACCAAAAACTGCCCTTCGCAGAGCAGCACATTATCCGTAGCCCGCCTGACCTGCTGTTTGAAGCGCAGGCTGACACGGTTCAATTCGATTACTTCAGCGCTTACCAGAAGCTCGTCGTCCAGTCGCGCCGGCGCGTGGTAACGCGCTTCGCTGGAATGCACGACGAACAACAGGTCCTCCCCTGCAAGCGCCGATTGGGCAAAGCCCAGCTCCCGGAGCCGCTCGGTTCGAGCCCGTTCCATAAACTTGAGGTAATTAACGTAATACACGATGCCGCCCGCATCGGTGTCCTCGTAATAAACGCGACAACGAAGTGCGAACGGCTCAAGCCCGTTTTGCGCGCGCATACTCTAGTGCTTACTCCTCAGGTTGCCAATCCGGCCAGGCAACTGTTTTTCATTGTTCTGCGGCTTTCTCGCAAAAGTACGGTCCTAGGACAGCACAATGCCCGAAAATTCAGCGCGCAAAGGTTAATTAATCGTCCACAGCATCAAGGAACTCGTCTACCACGGGCATCTCGCCCAATCGTGAAGGAATATTTAAGCCGAAGTGCAGGTACGCATGCCGGGTGACCACCCGCCCCCGTGGCGTGCGCATGATGTAGCCCTGCTGGATCAGATAGGGTTCCAGCACGTCTTCAATGGTATGGCGCTCTTCACTGATGGCGGCCGCCAGACTGTCCACCCCGACCGGCCCACCGTCGAACTTCTCGATCATGGTCAACAGCAGACGTCGGTCCTGATGATCGAAGCCACGTTCGTCGACATCCAGCAGATTCAACGCCAGGTCGGCGATCGGTTTGGTGATGTGGCCCTTGGCGCGAACTTCGGCGAAATCGCGAACCCGGCGCAGCAATCGGTTGGCTATCCGCGGGGTGCCTCGGGCACGACGGGCGATTTCGAAGGCGCCTTCCGGATCCAGCGGCAAGCCGAGGATAGTTGCCGAACGGCTGACAATGGTCGCCAGATCGGCGGTGTTATAGAACTCCAGACGCTGGACGATACCGAAACGGTCGCGCAACGGATTGGTCAGCATCCCGGCCCGCGTCGTGGCCCCCACGAGGGTGAACGGGGGCAGATCGAGCTTGATCGAGCGCGCCGCCGGCCCTTCGCCGATCATGATGTCGAGCTGGAAATCTTCCATGGCCGGGTACAGCACTTCTTCGACGATCGGCGACAGCCGATGGATTTCGTCGATGAACAATACGTCGTGGGGCTCCAGATTGGTCAACAACGCGGCCAGGTCACCCGGGCGTTCCAGAACGGGGCCGGACGTACTTTTGATCGACACCCCCATTTCCTGGGCGATGATGTTGGCCAGGGTGGTTTTACCCAAACCCGGAGGACCGAAAATCAACGTGTGATCCAGGGATTCGTTACGCCCGCGGGCGGCCTGGATAAACAACTCCATTTGCTCGCGAACGGTCGGTTGGCCAATGTATTCGGCCAGGCTGACGGGACGAATGGCCCGGTCCTGGACTTCCTCGCGGTCGCGAGGGCCCGGCGTGGCGGCAATCAGACGATCAGCTTCAATCACTTAGATCATTCCCTTCAGGGCGCGACGAATCATGTCTTCACTGCTCAAACCTTTCTCCTTGATCGCGGAAATCGCCTTGCTGGCTTCCTGCGGCTTATAGCCCAGGGAAATCAGCGCGCTGACTGCGTCATTTTCGGCGGTGGCGACTGGAGCCGGCGCATCCGGCCCACCCGGCTGGTTTGGCACCAGGGCGAACATCGCCGGTACGGTTTCCCAAGCCTTGAAGCGATCCTTGAGCTCCACCAACAAACGCTCGGCGGTCTTCTTGCCCACTCCAGGCACCTTGGTCAGGGCCGAGGTGTCCTGAGACTGCACGCAGCGGACCAGCTCGTCGACTTCCAGGCTCGACATCAGGGCCAAGGCCAATTTCGGCCCCACGCCATTGAGACGGATCAATTCGCGAAAAAAGTCTCGCTCGCGCTTGCCGAAAAAACCATAGAGTAACTGCGCGTCTTCGCGCACGACCAAATGGGTGTGCAAGGTCAGCGGTTCACCGACCGACGGCAAGCGATACAGCGTGGTCATGGGCACTTCCAGCTCATACCCCAGACCATTTACATCCAGAATCAGGTGCGGCGGCTGTTTCTCAGCCAGTGTGCCGCGCAAGCGTCCAATCACGTTTCAGATCCTTGAGCGTTGGCCAGCTCAATGGCTAGCGACTGACAGAGCGAGGGCTTTGCGCCGGCAACACAGGCGCAAAGCCCTCATTCCATAAAAAATGATTGCTGATGCTATCAGAGACGCAGGCGCCCGCCACGACTGCGTGCCGCGCCCAAGCCATGCGGCAACAGACTGGAGCGCGTGTGAGCATGACAAATAGCGATGGCCAGGGCGTCCGAAGCATCGATTTGCGGCTTGCTGATCAATTTCAACATGTGCATGACCATCATCTGCACCTGCTCTTTATTGGCCGAGCCGGTGCCCGTCACCGCTTGTTTGACCTGGGTCGCGGTGTATTCAGCAATTTCCAGGCTTTCCTCGGCGCCAGCGACGATTGCTGCGCCACGGGCCTGACCGAGCTTGAGCGCGGAGTCGGCGTTGCGCGCCATAAAGACTTTTTCGATGCCCATGGTCACCGGGCCATACGTCTGAATGACTTCCCGCACACCGCGATAGACGATTTGCAGACGCTCGTACAACTCGCCGGACCCGGTGCGAATACAGCCCGACGCCACGTAAACGCAACCACGCCCGGTATCGCGTACCACGCCATAACCGGTAATGCGCGAACCGGGATCGATACCAAGAATTAAAGTCATAACGCCTGCGGGCTATAGGTGTAGGAGCGAGCTTGCTCGCGATGGACGTTAACGATAACTCGGACATCCTGAATTAACGCGCCGCTCTCAAGTTCTTCACGAGCAAGCTCGCTCCTACAAAGGGCACGTCAACCGAGCTGTGCGGCCACCGACTCTGGAATGTCCGCGTTGGAGTAGACGTTCTGCACGTCATCCAGGTCTTCGAGCATGTCGATCAGCTTGAGCACCTTCTCCGCGCCCTCCAGATCCAGTTCGGCGCTGGTGGTCGGCAACATTACGATTTCCGCGTCATCACCTTTGAATCCAGCGGCTTCGAGGGCGTTACGCACGGAATAGAAACCGGCAAACGAGGTGAACACGTCGATGGAACCGTCTTCGTGGGTGACCACATCATCAGCGTCCGCTTCCATGGCCGCTTCCATCAGCGCGTCTTCATCGACGCCCGGCGCAAAGGAAATCTGCCCCTTGCGTTCGAACAGATAGGCCACAGAACCGTCAGTACCCAGGTTGCCGCCACATTTACTGAACGCGTGGCGAACAGCGGCTGCAGTGCGGTTACGGTTGTCGGTCATGCACTCGACCATCACCGCCACACCGCCAGGGCCGTAACCTTCGTAACTCAGTTCGACCATATCGTCGGTGTCGGCAGCGCCGGCACCACGGGCGACCGCACGATCGATGATATCGCGGCTCATGTTCGCACCAAGGGCCTTGTCCAGCGCCAGACGCAAACGCGGGTTGGAGCCCGGGTCACCGCCACCCTGACGGGCAGCAACGGTCAGTTCACGAATCCACTTGGTGAAAATCTTGCCTTTCTTGGCATCCTGACGTTCTTTGCGGTGCTTGATGTTCGCCCACTTGGAATGACCTGCCATAACTCGCTCCGAATTATCTTTGAAACATTGCCCGCCTCGCACGATACGACGGCCAGCAAAAAAAAATCTCGACCTAAAGAAAAGGCGCACCCCATAAGGATGCGCCTTCAGGGTCAGCCTTACTCAGCCTTTGGCGTTTCGCGCAGACGAATGTGCAATTCGCGCAATGCCTTGGCATCTACAGCCCCCGGAGCCTGAGTCATGACGTCAGCCGCGCTCTGGGTTTTCGGGAAAGCGATCACTTCACGGATCGACTGGGCGCCGGTCATCAGCATTACCAGACGGTCCAGGCCGAAGGCCAGGCCACCGTGCGGCGGCGCGCCATATTTCAGGGCGTCGAGCAGGAAGCCGAATTTCTCTTCCTGTTCCGCTTCATTGATACCCAACAGGCGGAACACCGTCTGCTGCATTTCTTTGCGGTGGATACGGATCGAACCGCCACCCAGCTCGGTGCCGTTCAAGACCATGTCGTAGGCACGGGACAGAGCGGTCGCCGGGTTGGCTTCCAGTTCTTCCGGCGTGCATTTCGGCGCGGTAAACGGGTGGTGCAAGGCGGTGAAGCTGCCGTCGTCGTTCTCTTCGAACATCGGGAAGTCGACCACCCACATTGGCGCCCACTTGCAGGTCAGCAGCTCCAGGTCATTGCCGACCTTGATCCGCAGTGCACCCAGGGCTTCGCTGACGATCTTGGCTTTGTCGGCACCGAAGAACACGATGTCGCCATCAACCGCACCAACGCGATCCAGGATCACATTGAGGTTGGCTTCAGGAATGTTCTTGACGATAGGCGACTGCAGGCCTTCGACGCCTTTGGCGCGCTCGTTGACCTTGATGTATGCCAGGCCCTTGGCACCGTAGATGCCGACGAACTTGGTGTAGTCGTCGATTTGCTTGCGCGGCATGCTCGCCGCGCCAGGAACGCGCAAGGCAGCAATGCGGCATTTCGGGTCGTTGGCCGGGCCGCTGAACACCTTGAAGTCGACTTCTTTCAGTTGGTCGGCAACATCAACCAGTTCCAGCGGGTTACGCAGGTCCGGTTTGTCGGAACCGTAACGGCGCATGGCCTCTTCATAGGTCATGTGCGGGAATTCACCGAACTCCAGATCCAGCACTTCCTTGAACAGGTTGCGGATCATGCCTTCGGTGATACCAATGATGTCTTTTTCATCGAGGAAGCTGGTTTCGATGTCGATCTGAGTGAATTCAGGCTGACGGTCGGCACGCAGGTCTTCGTCGCGGAAGCATTTGGCGATCTGGTAGTAACGGTCGAAGCCGGCGACCATCAGCAGTTGCTTGAACAGCTGTGGCGATTGCGGCAAGGCGAAGAAGGAACCTGCGTGGGTACGGCTCGGCACCAGGTAGTCGCGTGCGCCTTCCGGGGTAGCACGGGTCAAAATCGGCGTCTCGACGTCAAGGAAGCCGTTCTCGTCCAGGTAGCGACGGATGCTGGTGGTCATGCGCGAACGCAGACGCAGCTTCTCGAGCATTTCCGGGCGACGCAGGTCGAGGAAGCGATAGCGCAGGCGGGTTTCTTCGCCGACGTCGGAGAACTCGTTCAGCGGGAACGGCGGGGTTTCCGCTTCGTTCAACACTTCCAGTTCGTAACCCAGCACTTCGATCATGCCCGACGCCATGTTGGCGTTGGTGGCACCGGCCGGACGCAGGCGTACCTTGCCGGTGACCTTGACTACGTATTCGCTGCGCACGCGGTCGGCGGCAGCGAAGGTTTCAGCGCGGTCCGGGTCGAACACCACCTGGGCCAGACCGTCACGATCACGGATATCGAGGAAAATCACCCCACCGTGGTCACGGCGACGGTGAACCCATCCACAAAGGGTAATTTCCTGGCCTTCCAGGCTTTCGTTCAGTTGGCCGCAATAATGGCTGCGCATCATGGTAGTGGTTTCACTTCTCGTAATTCGAAATTCGGTTGGAGTTCCTGCAGCAGCCCCGCCCTTGAGAAAGGCGCGGGATGATGCAAGAGCACGCGTTGTCGTTCAACAGGCCCCAGACCCTAGTCAGCTTTGTCGCCGCCGGCCAGGTTCTTCTTGGAACCGGTCTTGAAATCGGTTTCGTACCAGCCGGTGCCGCTGAGGCGGAAACCTGGCATGGACAGCATCTTTTTAAGCTCTGGCGCCTGGCAAGCAGGGCAGTCGACCAGCGGTGCTGCGCTGATCTTTTGAATGGCTTCCAACTGATGACCACAGGAAGCACATTGATAGTCGTACATCGGCATGGGGGTTGTCTCGGCGATCAGATTGCTACCGCACACGCTGGGTTTTGCGGCAAAGGGCGGGATTATATCCATTAAATGCAGCCTGTGCAGCCGTAAGACTGCACAGACCGACACTCAGCCCATTCCATCGCCATCACTAGCCTGTGACGACACAACTCCCTTCCTTCAAGCTGTGCACTACACAGACCACTCGCACCAGCCCGCTGAAGTTCTTCACACCGCCGTGGCGCAAATGCACTTCCCGGTCCACGTGGGACAACAGCGCACTGACGGAGCAACAATTGACTTTGGCCATTTGGCCCAAAATATCCCAGTAGACCTGCTCGAGCCGCAAACAGGTGGCAAAGCCGTTCAATCGTACTGATCGGGACAAAGGTTGGGCCAGTCCCATATCGAATTCGCTAACAAATGGATCAATCCTTATATCTTTGACCGGACTGGCCCTCTCCTCGCTTCGCCTGTCTTCGTAATCCATATCCTTGACACTCCTTTGCCATCCTTGCCTTCTATAAGAACAAAGCCATGTCTTATAAAAGCGCAGGCGCAACGGTATATCCAGATGACTTTATGACCATCAACGTAGGATAAGCCAACAACTGTTGGGAGATCGCGGAGAGCGTCCTACTCCGCAATATTCCCTACGCAATCTGATGCAAGATCACTCAATGACAGGCCTCTCCACGTGTAGGAAAGACGCCGCCAAATCACCCTCGGCATACCGCCGGACTCCCTGATTTGAGTAGCCGCAAGCTTTACTGTTAAATAGGCAGTGTGTCGCTAGCGCCTATTTTTTCCAGGCGCTGCGCATAGGCTGATACCGGGTACGTGCCCAACGCCTCTTATTTGTTCTGAAGCGAACCGTGCCTCATCAGCTCTTCCTTGTGATCTGTCTTAACGTGAGTTAATCAAAATGTTGAAAATCGTCCACCTGCTAATGGGCGCAGCAGCCTTGCTGCTGTCCTTCATCCCTAGCCTGCGATCCGAAGCTGCTCCTTACCTGCAACAACCCGACGCGCTGTACCTGGCCTTTTTCGGCCTGCTCAATCTCACCCTCGCTCCGGTCATCCCGTACTGGAACAAAGGTCCGCGTCATCAACTGCAAAACCTGGTCAGTGCTCTGCTCGTGCTGGCTGTCGTCCTGCAAACCCTGACGCTGATCGCACCGATGCCTGTCATCGCCGGTCAACCTGCCGTTCTGTTCAGCCTGGTGGCTGCCCTGATTGCCGTTTTTCTGCACCTGGCCATCAGCTTCTACAAATCTTCACCCGCCGCCGCTTCGCCAAGCTATGACATGAGCAACCGCGATACCGGCACCGTCAAGTGGTTCAATACCTCCAAAGGCTTCGGCTTTATTTCCCGTGATTCCGGCGATGATATTTTCGTGCATTTCCGGGCGATTCGCGGCGAAGGCCACCGCGTCCTGGTCGAAGGCCAGCGTGTGGAATTCTCCGTGATGAATCGTGACAAAGGCCTGCAAGCCGAAGACGTGATCGCCGCACTGCCGCGACGCTGATTCAAGGCTGAAAAAAACCGCGAGCAGCCAGGCTGTTCGCGGTTTTTTATTGCCTGCATGTTCAGTAATGCGGCGGTGGCGCGTCTTCTTCAAACGTCTCGAACTGGCCGGCCATTTCTTCCTGTCGCTTGAGCAACGCTGCCATTTGCAGTTGCAGACGCTCAACAGCACGCTGCTGCACCGCCAGCACATCACTCAACGCCTGGATAGTGTCATCCTGAAACGCCAACTGGCTCTCCAGATCGGTAACGCGTTCTTCCAGGCTCATGATTCAACCCTCCAGAAACGTAAAATTATCGGTCAATACCAGGCGCAGCCGTTCGCGAATCGACGCGATCTGCCCTGCGCTGTAAGGCTTAGCCGGGTGCTTGCCCCAAACCGGGGCTGGCCAGGCGGCGTCCTCGCGTTTGCGCACAATCACATGCATATGCAATTGACTGACAACATTACCCAAGGTCGCCACATTCAACTTGTCAGCGTCGAACGAGTCTTTGAGCATTTGCGCCAGTGCGGTCGTTTCCTGCCACAGCAACTGTTGATCTGCGACACCCAACTGAAATATCTCACTGATATCGTCGCGACGTGGCACCAGGATGAACCAGGGGTAGTTCGAATCATTGGACAAGAGCAAGCGGCAGAGCGGGAAATCCCCGATCGGTAACGTGTCTTGTTGAAGCCGTGGATCTAAAGCGAACACTGTGCGCACTCCCGCCGGGTCATCATTTTTCAGCTTAGCGCCCATCCCGAGAGACGGCGCACCAAGCGACTGGACGGCAGCATACCTGCGAACGTCGCCTGCTTCACGACGAACCATTAACAGGGTCCGCCCGATCCCCCTGGATCTGCCGGATGCACGCCCCGACATGAGACATTTTCCGCTGGAACGCACCATTACAGAACCAGCGATCACAAAGAAAACGCCGAAATGACCGGAAAGTGATGATGCGTCCACACTCAACAATGAGCCCTAACTGTATGATTTCAGTACAGCGATAAAAATTTTTTGCACCAAAATCGTACAATGCGTCTACGCTGACTCCGTCGGGTATCCGCCATTTACTCACTTGTGGGGTGAACCGGTAACGTTTTTGAGGGTCACCCAGTGATCCAGGATGGTGCAACACTATGTAAATCATGGCGTCAAGCCCAAGTGGCGGGCGCTTGTCCCCCCGGTTTTACGGGGTTTTTACAGCGTCAGGCAGGTGTTCAGAAAAAAAAACAGCCAACAGCTGTTTTGTGCACGCTTGTTGCATCCACACTCACATTGCCTTTGAGGCATCCGCTGGAAGTGGAAGCCTCAAGGGAAATAAAAATAGTGGCAGGGTTGCCCGATGGAGATTCAAACGTTTCACCAGGGACTCTTTTTACCGATGTTCAGGCCCTGGAAAACAACGTTAAAGTTGCCAATCCGCTTGCGTCGGGGCTGTAAATTTGCGACATCTACCAAGCAGTTTGCGACGGGGTCGTAAAGAAGCTGAAAGGTTAGATACGCAAGTATCGCCAACATGGTCGGCGTGATATAAGTTTGCGCCGACACAAAAAGAAAGAGCCGCCCAGATAATAAATCAGGTGGGACGGCAGAACTCTTATAAAACCAAAGGAGCAAATCACGATGCGCGTGATGAAGTGGAGCATGATCGCACTGGCAGTTGCAGCAGCAGCCAGTACTCAGTTGGCAGTAGCCGCACCTTTCGTAAGCGACCAGGCAGAAGCCAAAGGTTTTGTTGAAGACAGCAAGCTCGACTTACTGGTTCGCAACTACTACTACAACCGTAACAAGAAAGACGGCGCAACCGACGACAAAGACTGGACCCAGGGCATCCAGGGCATGTACAGCTCGGGCTACACCCAAGGTCTGATCGGTGTTGGCGTTGAAGCTTGGGGTCAACTGGCCATTAAGCTGGACGGTTCCGACAAATATGCCGGTACCGGTAACATGACCGTCGGCAATGATGGCGAAGTCAACAACAGCCAGGGCAAAGCCGGCGCTGCCGCCAAGTTCCGCATCTCCAAGACCGAGCTGAAAATCGGCGACATGCAGCCAAGCACTGCTCCGGTGTTCGCTGTTGGCGGCTCCCGCATCCTTCACCAAACTGCCACTGGCGTCCAACTGCAGAGCAGCGAAGTCAAAGACCTTGACCTCGAAGGCGGCCACTTCACTTCGGCGACCAGCCAGGACAGCAACGCCCGTGACGGTAGCCTGTGGGCTAACTACGCTGGCGTGCAGGCCAACTCCATCGACTACGCCGGTGGCAAGTACGGCGTCACCGACAATCTGAGCTTCTCGCTCTACGGTGCCAAGCTCGAAGACATCTGGAACCAGTACTACGCCAACGCGAACTACACCCTCCCACTGGGTGGCGATCAGTCGCTGAACTTCGACGGTAACTACTACAACACCAAGGACACTGGTGAAGCTAAAGCGGGCGTAATCAACAACAACGCCTTCTCCCTGGCCGCTGCTTTCTCGTTCCTGAAAGCACACACCATCACCCTGGGCTTCCAGAAAGTGAATGGCGATACTCCGTTCGACTATGTCGGCGTGGGTAAAAACAACCGCGGTGGCGACTCGATCTTCCTCGCCAACTCCATCCAGTACTCTGACTTCAACGGCCCTGGCGAGAAATCGGTACAAGCCCGTTATGACCTGAAAATGGCCGAATACGGCGTACCTGGTCTGAGCTTCATGACCCGTTACGTGAAAGGTTGGGACATCGACGGCACCAACACACCGGCGGGCAGCGCCTACACCGGTTTCTACGGTGCAGATGGCAAACACCACGAAACCAACGTCGAAGCCAAGTACGTTGTTCAAACCGGCCCGGCCAAGGATCTGTCCTTCCGTATTCGTCAAGCATGGCATCGTGCTAACCATGACGACGCGTTCGAAGGTAGCATTGACGAGTTCCGTCTGATCATCGACTACCCGCTGTCGGTTCTGTAATTACCGAAAGTTAGTTCGAAAGCAACAAAAAAAAGGCCCATCTTCGGATGGGCCTTTTTTGTTGCTTACTGCACCGCAGATTCCTGAACCACGCGAATAACCCGCTGTGGGAACGGGACATCAACACCGGCTGTTTTCAAACGATCACGGGATTGTTCGTTGAACATGAACATCACGTCCCAATAATCTGCCGTCTTTACCCAAACTCGAAGCGAAAGAGTGATCGAACTGTCACCCAGATTAGAAACCACCGCTTGAGGTGCCGGATCTGCCAATACGCGTGGATCTTTGGCCAGTTCCAACAACACTTCACGGGCCTTCTGCAAGTCCGCTTCGTAATCAACGCCCACATCAAACACGACTTTGCGGGTCGGTTGACGGTTGGTGTTGGTGATAATGCCGTTCGACAGATTGCCGTTAGGCACAATGATGGTTTTGTTATCGCCAGTACGCAGTACGGTATGGAAAATCTGGATGCTGTCGACAGTACCGGCAACACCTTGGGCTTCGATCCAGTCACCAATACGGAACGGACGGAACAACAGAATCAGCACGCCGCCGGCGAAGTTTGCGAGGCTACCCTGCAAGGCCAGACCGATGGCCAGACCCGCCGCACCGATCGCCGCCACGAACGACGTGGTTTCAACACCGATCATCGACGCGACGCTGACAATCAACAGCACCTTGAGAATGATGTTCGCCAGGCTGCTGATGAACCCTTGCAGCGCCAGGTCGGCGTTACGCAGGGCCAACAGGCCGCCAAGCTTTTGCGCCACCTTGTTGATCAGCCACCAGCCGACGGCCAGGGTGATGACCGCCAGAAGCACGCGACTGCCGTACTCCATGATCATCGGGATCCAGGCTTGTGACGCCTTGACCAGATTATCTACTTCAGCATTCAAGTCCATCTACGTTCTCCTGATTTCCGGCTACCCGGCACGCAAAAAAAAAAAAAAAATAAGCGGCAGAAAAGACTAATACCTGTAGCAGCTGGCGAAGCCTGCGTTCGGCGCGGGCTTCGCCAGCTGCTACAGATCGCATTACGGCTTAACTGATCGGCATTAGGCAGAAAGGACTGCCTTTTCCGAGGATAATCGTTTCTGCCGTTGCTTGGGCCTCGGACGCCGAAAGCGCCGAGAGGTTCCCGCTTCGAAAGTCAGTCGCGGAAGTTGTTGAACTGCAACGGCATCCCGAACTCCTTGGCCCGCAGCGCCGCAATGGCTTCCTGCAAGTCGTCACGCTTCTTGCCGGTAATGCGCACCTGCTCGCCCTGAATGGCCGCCTGAACCTTGAGTTTGGCGTCTTTGACATGAGCGACGATTTTCTTCGCCATCTCTTTGTCGATGCCTTCCTTGAGGACCGCTTCCTGTTTCATCAGCTTGCCCGAGGCAAAAGCGTCCTTGACCTCAAGGCACTGCACGTCGATTTTGCGCTTGACCAGGGCCAGCTTGAGGATCTCAATCATTGCTTCGAGCTGAAAATCGGCTTCAGCGGTCAGGTTGACGGTCAGGTCCTTTTCCTTGAACTCAAAGCTGCCTTTACCTTTCAGGTCATAACGACGATCGAGTTCCTTGACGGCGTTCTCGACCGCGTTGGTGACTTCGTGTTTGTCCAGTTCGGATACCACGTCGAACGACGGCATGTAATCTCTCCAATAAAAGGGCGCGCTCAATCACGATGGAGCACGCCTGGCTTGCGGTTAAAATCCGCGCTGATTATAACGGGTCTTTCCCATCATTCACTGCGAGCCTCCCATGCACGCGTCAAACAGAGCAAAAAGCTGATGTCCACTACCTGGCATGTTCTGGGCGCCGGCAGCCTCGGTACTTTATGGGCTACACGACTGGCACGAGCCGGCGTACCGGTCAGGCTGATCGTGCGGGACGCGGCGCGCTTGCAGGCCTATGAAGCGGTGGGTGGACTGACGCTGATAGAGCACGGGAAAGCCACCACCTACGATATCCCCGGTGAGACACCCGACAGCAACGAGCCGATCAACCGTCTGCTGGTGGCCTGCAAAGCTTACGATGCCGAAAAAGCCGTGGCCCGACTGGCACCGCGCCTGGCTCCTGGCGCGGAGCTGATTCTGTTACAAAACGGTCTCGGCAGTCAGGACGCCGTGGCGGCCCAGGTGCCGCAGGCACGCTGCATTTATGCGTCGAGCACCGAAGGCGCGTTCCGCGAGGGTGACTGGCGTGTGGTATTCGCCGGCCACGGTTACACCTGGCTGGGGGATGCCGGTCACCCCGTGGCGCCCATCTGGCTGGATGACGTGAGCGCCGCCGGTATTCCCCACGAGTGGAGCACCGAGATCCTGACCAGGCTATGGCGAAAACTGGCGCTCAACTGCGCGATCAATCCGCTGACGGTGCTGCACGATTGTCGCAACGGCGGCTTGCAGCAGCACCATTGCGAAGTGGCCACCCTCTGCGTTGAACTGACGGAATTACTCGAACGTTGCGGTCAGCCCGCAGCCGCCGAGGACCTTCAACAGGAAGTCGAACGGGTGATCCATGCGACAGCCGCCAACTATTCCTCGATGTACCAGGACGTCAGCCATCGGCGCCGAACCGAAATCAGCTACCTGCTGGGCCATGCCTGCAGAGTCGCCGCCCGACACCAGCTGAACTTGCCACACCTCAACCAGCTTGAGTCAAGGTTGATCACCCATCTGCGCAGCCTTGGATTGCCCAGCGACTGAGCAGCGGCTACGCTGGCCACTTGTTCCTATTCAGCGATGAACCTGATGCCACTGCGCCAGCGCCTTGAAAACCTTCCGGTCGGCCAAAAACTGCTGGCCGCCCTGCTGGTGCTGTTGACCACCGTTCTGCTGGTCGCCAACCTGACTTTTATCAGCGCCGCGTATTACATCTCCCAGGAAAGCATGGCGCCTCAGGCCTTGCAGACCATCGGCCGCCTGATCTCCAACCCGAGCCTGGTGTCAGAGGCATTGCAGTCACCGCAAAGTGCCGAACGCTTGCTCAATGAGCTCAACAGCTATTCCCCGCTTCGTGCGGCGGCCCTTTATGACGGCAAGGGCGAACGTCTGGCGCAATTGCAGCATGGCAACAAGCTGAACCTACCGGAGCGCTACCGGCATATCGAATCCTGGCAAGCCACTGAGTTCCGCAGCAACCAAGTCATCACCCTGCCCCGCCCCGGCACTGCGCCCGGCCACCTGCTACTGGTTGCCAGCAGCGAACTGCCGATGGCGTTCTACACCGGCACGCTGACCGCGAGCCTGGGGATTTTGATCTTCAGCGTGCTGTTGTGGCTGGTTATCGCCCGGCAAATAAAACGCCTGATCACCCGGCCGATTCATCAGCTCGAAGAATTGTCCCGGCAAGTGACCCGGGAAGAGAACTACGCCCTGCGTGCCTCCCGCGGCAACCACGACGAAATCGGCAGCCTTGCCGAGGCGTTCAACACCATGCTCTCGCGCATCGAGGCGCGCGAACAGCAACTCAAACGGGCCCGGGATGATTCTCAGGCCGCTTACGATCAGGCCCAGGGGTTGGCCGAAGAAACCCGCCACACTAACCGCAAACTGGAACTCGAAGTCCAGGTGCGCAGCAAGATCGAGAAGAAACTCACCGGTTTCCAGAATTACCTCAACAGCATCATCGACTCCATGCCCTCGGCGTTGATCGCCCTCGACGAACAACTCTACGTGACGCAATGGAATCAGGAGGCCAGCGCCCTCTCCGGAACGCGCCTCGACGAAGCCTTGAACCAGCCGATTTTCCTCGCCTTCGAACCGCTCAAGCCATTTCTGCCGCAGCTCAAGCAAACCGTCGAGCAGCACACCGTGGCCAAGATCGAGCGCGTGACGTGGTTCAAGGACGAAGAACCCAAGCACTACGCCCTGACCTTCTACCCGTTAATGGGGGGTGCTGGGCGTGGCGTGGTGATCCGGATCGACGACATCACCCAGCGTCTGTCACTGGAAGAAATGATGGTGCAGTCGGAAAAAATGCTCTCGGTCGGTGGTCTCGCCGCCGGGATGGCCCACGAGATCAACAACCCGCTGGGCGCAATCCTGCACAACGTGCAGAACATTCGCCGACGCCTTTCCCCCGACTTGCCGAAGAACCTCGAACAGGCCGAGCAATCCGGCATCGAACTGGCGACGGTCAACCAGTACCTGCAAGCGCGGGAAGTGCCGCAGTTACTGGATGGCATTCAACAGGCTGGCGCCCGGGCGGCAAAAATTGTGACCCACATGCTCAGCTTCAGCCGTCGCAGCACCCGGCAAATGGCCCCCTGCGACTTGCCGGCGCTAATCGATCAGGCCGTGGAAATCGCCAGCAACGACTTCGACCTGGCCATCGGTTTCGATTTCAAGGGGCAGGCGATCATTCGCCAGTTCGATCCGGCGTTGGGCCCGGTTCCAGGCACCGCCAACGAACTGGAGCAGGTGTTGCTCAATCTGCTGAAAAATGCCGCGCAAGCCATTCATCAGCGCGAGGACGACCGCGAACCGGGGCGGATCATCCTGCGCACCAAGCTGAACCCGCCGTGGGCGGAAATCCAGGTCGAGGACAATGGCGTGGGCATGAGCGAGAGCGTACGCAAACGTACTTTCGAGCCGTTCTTCACCACCAAGGAAATCGGCCAGGGCACCGGGCTGGGCCTGTCGGTCTCGTATTTCATCATCACCAATAACCACAAGGGTCAGATGGAAGTGCAATCGACCCTGGGCCAAGGGACGTGTTTCACCTTGCGCCTGCCTTTGGCGAGCACCCCGCTCGCCTCCCAAGAACTCAATCAGCTATCGAGGTAACCATGGGCTTTCGCTTGTCGAAGATTTACACCCGCACCGGCGACAAAGGGGAAACCGGGCTGGGCGACGGTCGCCGCGTGCCCAAGGACCATCCACGTGTCGAAGCCATCGGCGAAGTCGATACGCTGAACAGTCAGGTCGGCGTACTGCTGGCGGGGCTGGAAGCGGAAAGTGCGAGGTTTGCGGGACTGAACGAAGTGATCGAGGTGTTGGCGCCCTGCCAGCATCGGTTATTCGATCTGGGTGGCGAATTGGCAATGCCGGTGTATCAAGCGCTGAACGCGGCAGAAATCGAACGTCTGGAAGCGGCGATTGATGTGTGGAATGAAGAACTGGGCCCACTGGAGAATTTTATCCTGCCGGGCGGTTCCGCGCTGATTGCCCAAGCCCACGTGTGCAGGAGCCTGGCGCGCAGTGCGGAGCGACGGTGCCAGCATTTGAATGCGATTGAACCGCTGGCCGGGGTTGGCCTGGCCTACATCAACCGGTTGTCGGATTTGTTGTTTGTGGCGGCGCGGCTGATTGCCAAGCGCCAGGGGATTGCCGAGATTTTGTGGCAGCCGGCTGCGAAACCCCAAGAGTAGCTGCGCGTCCGAAGTCGCCTTCGCGAGCAGGCTCGCTCCCACAGGGGTTGCGGTGTATGCAAATCCAATGTGGGAGCGAGCCTGCTCGCGATGAGGCCAATTGCTACACCAAAGAATCAGGCCAAAACGCCCGAATCCCTGCCACACCCTGGGCGCCTGCTCCCCACGCTTGCTGCAGATCCGCCGGGCCAACGCCACCGAGCAAGAACACCGGTTTACTGAACCCCTCGATCAAGGTCGAAGCCTGCTCCCAACCCAACGGCTGAGCATCCGGATGAGTCTGGGTCGGCTGCACCGGCGACAACGTCACGAAGTCCACGCCCATCTGCTCGGCCAGCGTCAGTTCTTCAGCGTTGTGGCAGGACGCCGCCAACCAGCGCGATGCCGGTAGCGGTCGACCCGCTGCCGCGTACTTGCGCAATTGTGCCGCCGTGATGTGCCAACCGGCAGACGGGAAATCGCCCAGCCATTCGAACGGGCCCTTGATCATCAATTGCGCCTTGCCGGCACACAGCCCGGCCGCATCCACCGCCAGATCGCGGTATTTCGGGTCATAGCCGTTGGGCGCGCGAAGCTGGATCAGCTTGATCCCGCCCGCGATGGCTTTCTGAATGCCGCGCAGCAGGGCCGGAGTTTCCGGGTCCTCCGGGGTGATCAGGTACTGCGAAGAGAGGCGCGCGGCAGCAACGATTGGCTGATTGGCCGCCGGAAACTCATAATTCAACAGATCACGCGGAGCCACCCACTCCAATGGCTGGCCTTCGGCACCGTGAGGCTCCCCGGAAAAGTCCGAGACTTCCCAAACATCGAGCAATACTTGCTTGTCCGGATAATCGTGCCGGACCTTGATCAGCGGGCGTGCCGCGTTGACCACAATCCCCAGCTCTTCATGGAGTTCGCGAGCCAGCGCGGTTTCGACGGACTCATCGGCTTCGACCTTGCCACCGGGAAACTCCCACAGACCGCCCTGGTGCTGGGTATCGGCACGGCGAGCGATAAGAATCTTGCCACTGACATCACGAATGACGGCGGCGGCTACGTGTACTCGTTTCACTGTCCGACCTCCTCCAGCCCCGCTTTCTGCCAGGCCTTGAAGGCTGGCCACTGATAGATCGTATTGACGTAAGCCTCGTCCGCCGCCGGTAATTTCACCTGATAGGTACGCAAGCGCACGGCAATCGGTGCGAAAAACGCATCGGCCAGGGTCGCGCCGCCAAACAGGAATGGACCGGGTTCGGTCGCGGCGGCGCGGCACTCAGCCCACAACGCCAGCATGCGCTCAATGTCTGCCTGCACGTCAGCCGGCGTCGGCGAGAGCGGTGCGTCGTGGCTCAGGTCGAATGGCATACTGCCGCGCAGGGCGAAAAATCCGGCGTGCATCTGCGCGCATGCCGAACGCGCCTGGGCACGGGCGGCAATGTCTTTGGGCCAGAGGCCAGCATCGGGGAATTGTTCGGCCAGGTATTCGGCAATCGCCAGGGAGTCGGCGATGGTGCCGTGCTGGGTTTTCAACAGCGGGACTTTGCCGGTTGGCGAATGCTTGAGCAGACGCTCACGGGTGTCCGGCTGGTTGAGCTTGATCAATTCTTCGGTGTAAGGAGCGCCGACCAGATCGAGGGCCAGTGCGCCGCGCAAGGACCAGGAAGAAAGCAGTTTGTCGCCGATGATCAGGTGGAGGCTCATGTTCGGGACCTTTGAATGAGGGAAACAAGCCAGTCTGGTGGTGACTGGAAGGCCGCCTTCGCGAGCAG